>JAGRKR010000393.1:628-4974 GCA_020442225.1 Hyphomicrobiaceae bacterium
TTCGTGCTGACCAACGCCGGCCACAACGCCGGCATCGTCTCCGAGCCCGGGCACCCGCACCGCCACTACCGGATGTCGCTGCGCAAGCCGCTCGACCTCTATCGCGATCCCGACACCTGGGCTGCGGAAACGCCACCTCGCGACGGCTCCTGGTGGCCCGCGTGGACGGCGTGGCTCGCGGCGCGGAGCTCGTCGCGTGTCGAGGCGCGCTGCGACCACCGGGCCGCCGGCCTGCTGCACCCTCTCGGCCCCGCACCCGGCAGCTACGTGCTGATCCGCTGACCCTGGGGGCGCAGCGGCCATGGCAGGGCGGTCGCCGCCATCTTGACCTCGGTCAAGCCGCAGCTCCGGCGGCAATGCGAGTCTTGCCGCGAGGCAGGCCGTCAGGCCTGCCGCCAACGATGGAGACGTCGCACCCGTGTCCGCCAAGCCGCGCAAGAGCCGAGCCATTCTGGTCACCGGCGCCTTCGGCCAGATCGGCTCCGAGCTGGTCCCTGCCCTGCGCAGCCACTACGGCAGTGATCGCGTGATCGCCTCCGACCTGCGCATGGCATCCGCGATGGGGTCTGCCGCCGGTCCCCACGCCCACCTCGACTGCACCGAGCCGCACCAATTGCTGGAGATCGTCCGCCGTCACGACGTCGGCGTCATCTATCATCTGGCGGCCATGCTCTCGGCAACGGCTGAGGCCAAGCCGCAGGTCGCCTGGACGCTCAACATGGGCGGGCTCTACAATGTGCTGGAGGTCGCGCGCCAGTACGGCTGCCAGGTGTTCTTTCCGAGCTCCATCGGCGCTTTCGGGCCTTCGACGCCCCACGACCGCACGCCGCAGGTGACGGTGCAGCGACCGACCACGATGTACGGCGTCACCAAGGTTGCCGGCGAGCTGCTCTCGGACTACTACGCGAGCCGCTTCGGCGTCGACACGCGCGGGCTCAGGCTGCCGGGCCTCATCTCGCATTCCGCCCCGCCAGGCGGCGGCACCACGGACTATGCCGTCGACATTTTCCATCAGGCGGTGCGCTACGCGCACTTCACCTGCTTCCTCGCGGCTGATACGCGGCTCGACATGATGTACATGCCCGATGCCGTCGAGGCGATGATCGGCGTCATGGAGGCCGACCCCGCGCGCCTTCGCCATCGCAACGCCTACAACATCACGGCCATGAGCGTGACGCCCGCTGAGATCGCCGCCGCCATCGCCCGGCACATCCCCGCCTTCGCCATAGACTACGACATCGATCCGGTCCGCCAGGCCATCGCCGACAGTTGGCCGCGCTCCCTCGACGACAGCGCCGCCCGCCAGGACTGGGGCTGGGCGCCGCGCTACGATCTCGAGGCGATGACGCGGGACATGCTGGCGCGCGTGCGGGCGCGGCTGGCGCCGGGCAGAGGGGCCTGACGCAACAGGGAGCGGTGCACATGCCGACGACGAGACTGACGGGCTGGCTCGAACACCGCCTCGGCGAGCTCGAGGCATCCGGCCGCAGCAAAGGCGCGGAAGCCGTATTCTCCGGCGTCGTTCCGGCGGGCGGCGGCCGCGGGCCGCGCTACCGTCTCGAAGGGCACGGCGACAGGCCGTTCCTGCGGATGAACTCGAACGGCTATCTCGGGCTTGCGCTCGCCACTGCCGTGCGGGACGCGGAGGACGCAGCCGTGCGCCGCTTCGGCTCCGGCCCCGGCGCCGTCCGCTTCATCAGTGGCACCTGGTCGCCCCATGTCGCACTCGAGCAGCGCCTCGCACGCTTCCACGGGCGCGCAGCCGGCATGCTGTTCAGCTCGGCCTACGCCACGGTGATGGGCAGCCTGCCGCCGCTGGTCAGCGAGCGCACGGCGATCATCAGCGACGCCCTCAATCACAACTGCATCATCAACGCGACGGCGCTATCGCGCCCGCGCCGCAAGCTCATCTACCGCCATCTCGACCTCGACGAGCTCGACCGCCACCTCGACGCGGCAGCGGCGGATTGCGAGCGGGCCATCGTCGTGACGGACGGCGTCTTCAGCATGCGCGGCGATCACGCGCCGCTCGACCGCATCATGGAAATCGTCGAGAGACACGACCCGCGCTTTCGCGAGAACATCATCGTGGTCGTCGATGATTCCCACGGCGTCGGCGCTTTCGGCGCCACCGGGCGCGGCAGCGAGGAAGTGTGCGGCGGTCGGCCCGTCGACATCCTGATCGGCACGCTCGGCAAGGCGTTCGGCGTCAATGGCGGCTATCTCGTCGCCTCGGCCGAGATCGTTCGCTACCTGCGCGAGACCTCGCCGTTCTACATCTACTCGAACCCCATCACACCGGCCGAGGCAGCGGCGGCCGAGGCGGCCGTCGCCATCGTCGACAGCGCCGAGGGTGTCGGGCTGCTCGCCCATCTCGGCGCCATGACACGGCGCTTTCGCGACGGGCTCACGCAGCTCGGCATCGAGACGCTCGACGGGCGGCATCCGGTCGTGCCGGCGATGGTGCGTGACACGCAACGCACGTCGCGGCTCGTCGCGCATCTCAAGCAGAACGGCATTCTGGCGACAGGTCTCAACTATCCGGTCGTCCCGAGGGGCGATGAGGAAATCCGCTTCCAGATCTCGGCCGACCACACCCCCGGGGACATCGACGAGGCGCTGGCGGTTCTCGCGCGCTTCACAGACTGAGCCGCGACGGGGTCACGGGGAGAGGGAAGCGCGTCTCAGGCCTCGTCGAGGCGGGCCTCGATGGCGCGCACCAGCGTCTTCAGGACCTTGATGCGCGCGTACTGCTTGTCGTTGGCCTCGACGAGCGTCCATGGCGCGTAGGAGGTCGACGTGCGGTCGACCATCTCGCACACCGCCGCCTCGTAGGCGTCCCACTTCTCCCGATTGCGCCAGTCCTCCTCGGTCAGCTTGAAGCGCTTGAACGGCGACGTCTCGCGCGCCTTGAAGCGCTTCAACTGCTCGTCCGCACTGATTGCCAGCCAGAACTTCGCTACGACCAGACCGTGCTCGTCGAGGTCTCGCTCGAAATCGGCGATTTCGGCGTAGGCGCGCTGCCAGTCGTGGGGTGCCGCGAACCCCTCGACCCGCTCGACGAGGACGCGCCCGTACCACGACCGGTCGTAAATGGCGAAGAAGCCCTTCATCGGCAAATGCCGCCAGAAGCGCCAGAGATAGGGCAGCCGCTTCTCCTCGTCGCTCGGCGCGGCGATCGAGATCGTCCGGTAGAAGCGCGCGTCGAGGGCTCCCGTGACGCGCCGGATCGCGCCGCCTTTGCCGGCAGCATCGCTGCCTTCGAAGACGCAGACGACGCCGGAACGCCGGAAGCGCTTCTCGCGCGAGAGCTTGTTGAGGCGGCCCTGCCATTTCTCCAGCGCTTGCGCGTACTCTTTCCCCTTGAGCGTCCTGTCGAGGTCGAGCGCGCGGATGACGTTGAGGCCGTCGAGCGCGTGCGTCGTTTCGGCGGGCGTGGCGCGCGCCTTCTTCGCCGCGGCGGGCCGAGCGGCTCGCAGAGCCCCGAGCACATGCTCGCCGACGCTGAGCGAGCGGTATCTCGGTTCGTAGCCGGGCACGACGATCCAGGGCGCCTCGACGGTCGAGGTCTCCCGCAGGAAGTCCTCGCTGACCGCGACGAAGTCGTCGTAGAGCGCGAACCGCTTCACCTCCTCCTTGGGGACACGCCAGCGCGTTCTTGGATTGCCCCTGAGCTCCTGCATGCGCTGGCGCTGCTGCGACTTCGAGAGATGGAACCAGAACTTGAGCAGCACCACGCCCTCGGCGACGAGCATGCGCTCGAAGCGCTGGATCTCCTCGAGATGCCGCACGAAGTCGCCGCGCGACATGCGCCCCTGCACATGCTCGATGATCGGCATGGTGTGCCAGGCGCCGAAGAACACGCCGATCTTGCCCCTCGGCGGCAAGGCCCGCCAGAACCGCCACATGCGGGGCCGGGCGCTCTCCTCGTCGGTCGGCGGCGGAAAGGCCTGCACCTCGATCTGACGCGGGTCCATCCAGGCGTTGAGCAGGTTGACCGTCTCGCCCTTGCCGGCGCCGTCGACGCCGTTGACGAGGATGATCATCGGGAACGCCTTGGATTGGAGCAGCGCGTACTGCGCGTCGAGCAGGTCGGCGCGCAGCTTCGGCTCCAGCTTGGCGTACTCGGCGTCGGGGATGGACTGGCCCAGCTCGGCGGACTCGAACATCTGCCGAGCTTATCGCCCTGGCGCGGCCTGCGTCACGTCGTCTGCTTGGGCTTGATGAGCCCGGCCGCCCGCGTGCCCACCAGGATGCCGACGCCCATGCAGGCCAGGACGAAGGTGACGAGCCCGCCGATGACGGGGATGGCGCCGACGACGAGCAACGCGCCGCAGCCGAGGAGC
>JAGRKR010000394.1 GCA_020442225.1 Hyphomicrobiaceae bacterium
GAGCAGGCGGTCGCGCTCGTCGGAGATAACGATCCCGGGGCGCTTGCGGCCGGCAAGGTGAGCCTCGAGCTGGTCCGCCTGGTAGTGCACGTTGACGACGGCGCGGGTGATGCCGGCGTCCGCGAGACGGTCGAGCACGTGGTCGATCAGCGGGCGCCCGGCGACGCTGACGAGCGGCTTGGGCATGGTGTCGGTGAGCGGGCGCATGCGCTTGCCGAGCCCGGCGCCCAGCACCATGGCGGTGGTCGGGCGCGCGCCGGCGCTGCGCTTCGCCGTCTTTGCGGTCGGCCGTCGCGTCATGCAGGTCCTCTGCCGCTGTCGGGTGTGCGCTGGCGCAAGCCGGCGTCGAAATGACGATCGTACCAGGCCTGGAGCCGCGCCAGATCGGGATGGGCAAGATCGCGTGCGAGGTAGCTCCACAGGCGCGGCACGTGTGCGAGGTATCCGGGCTTGCCGTCGCGCCGCGCCAGTCGTGCGAAGATGCCGAGGATCTTGGTATTGCGCTGGGCGCCGAGAACGGCATAGGCGCGCCGGAAGGCCGACGCCGCGAAGTCCTGCTCGTCGGCGGCCACGCTGGCGCAATAGCGGTCCAGCAGCGCGGCCTCGAGCTCCGCCGGCACGGTCAGGCGCGCATCCTGGAGCAGCGAGACGAGGTCGTAGGCCGGGTGCCCGGCGAGCGCATCCTGGAAGTCGAGCACGCCGACGCGTCGATGGCCTGCGCGCTCGGGCAGCCACATGAGATTCGGCGAATGGTAGTCGCGGATCACCCAGCCGGGTGGCGTCTCAGCGATCGGCGCCAGCGCCTCGCGCCACAGGCTCACGAACTCGGCGCGAAGCTCCTCGCGCGGGAGCGACCCCGTGACGGCAGGCCAATACCAGTCGAGCAGCAATTCGAGCTCGATCATCAGCGCGGGCTCGTCGAACGCCGGCACGATATGCTCGCCGCCACCGGCGAGGGGCAGGCGGCTGTGGAACGGCGTCCTCCGGAGATGCACGAGCGCATCGACCGCGGCCGTCCAGAGGTCGCGCATCGCCACGCCGGAATCGAGCGCCTTGGCATACGCGCCGTCGCCGAGATCCTCGAGCAGCAGCAAGCCTGCGTCGAGATCGCTGGCGATCAGGGTGGGCACGCTGAGACCGGCCGTCGACAGTGCCGCGCCGACCGCCACGAACGGACGGACGTCCTCGGCGAGGTGGGCGATGGCGCTATAGGGCTTGCCGTCGCGGATGACGGGACCATCGGGCTGGCGAGGGGCATCCATCAGCACGGCGCTGCGGCCGTCCGGCGCCTGCAACCGCACATAGGAGCGCGGCGAGGCGTCACCCTGCAGGAATTGCGCGGTCGCTCCCTCCCAGCCGGATGCGGTGAGGAAGTCCCTCGCTTTCGCGAAACGGTCGATGCGCCGTGCAGCGGCGCCGTGGCCCGTGATCGTCACCCGGCGGTGCTGCGGCGTGCTGGCGGACGCGAGGCGTATCTCGATACGGTCTGCCGGCAGATGTCCGTCGAGCCGCTCGGGCCATTCGACCAGTGCGATGCCGCAGGCGAGCGCCTCGTCGAGGCCGAGCTCGTCGACCTCCGACGCATCGCGCACGCGATAGAGATCGAGGTGGGCGACGTGCAGGCGTCCGCCGTCGTAGCTCTGCAACAATGTGAACGTGGGGCTCGGCACCTCGAGGGCGGGTGTGTGAAGCATGGCGCGGATCATGGCGCGGGCGAACGTCGTCTTGCCCGCGCCCAACGGGCCGTCGAGGGCGATCAGGTCGCCGGCGCGCACGCTGCAGGCCAGATGCGCCGCCAGACGCGCGAGGGCCGCCTCGTCCAACTCCATACTCCACGCACCCTCAGCCATGCTCCGCTTCGTCTAGCTGTGCCAGTTCGTCCAGGATCGGCGGCGCCGTCTGCGTCACGGCGCGCATCGGCGCCTCGGGCAGCCGGAACGTCACCGTCGTGCCCTTGCCGGGTTCGGAGACCAGCTCGACCCGGCCGCCGTGAAGCTCGACCAGGCTCTTGACGATCGACAGGCCCAGACCCGCGCCGCGATGGCGCGAGCCCTGGGTCTGGCTCTCGAACCTCTCGAACACCTTGGCCTGGTTCTCCTTGGCGATGCCGCGACCTTCATCCGCCACGCTGAACACCACGATCTTGCCCTCTTTGCGGCAGCCGATGTGGATCGTCTGGCCGGGTTCGGAGAAGCCGATGGCGTTGGACAGCAGATTGTAGAGCACCTGGCGCAGGCGGTTCTCGTCGGCGACCAGCGCGATGCCGTCGTCGAGGCCGTACGTCGCGATCTGCAGGCGGGCGCGGGACAGGCGATCACGGACGGCATGAACGGCGGCGTCGACGATCGCGGCCGCCCTGACCGGGGCCAGCCTGAGCTCGAGCGCGCCGGCATCGATCGTGGTGAGATCGAGAATGTCGTTGATCAGCGCCAGCAGGGCGTTGGACTCGCCGTGAATGACGTTGAGGTATTCGCGCTGCTTGACGTTGAGATCGCCCGTGAACGGCCGCCCGAGCAACTCGGAGAAGCCGATGATGCTGGTGAGCGGCGTGCGCAGCGAATAGGAGACATGCTGCACGAACTGGCTCTTCAGGCGGTCGGCTGCCACGAGCGCGTCGTTGCGCTCGATGAGCGCCCGCTCGTAGCGCTTCGTGGCGGTGACGTCGGCGAAGGTCGTCAGCGTCTGTCCATCGGGCAGCGGCAGGATCGTGAAGTCGATGACGCTGCCGTCGGGCCGCATCATCTGGCCGCCGAAGGGCTTGCGCACGTCGCTGATCGCCGTCACGGCGCGATTGACGCGCGCCCACACGTTATCGTCCTCGTGGAGGACGCGGCACTGGCGGATGATCTCGTCGACGTGCGGGCCTTCCTTGAGCGTGCCGCGCGAGATCTTCCAGACCTGGGCGAAGGCGTTGTTGAAGAGGCGGAGCCGGCCATCCGGGGCGAACACGGCGACGCCTTCCTTGAGATTGTCGAGCGTCTCACGCTGCACGTCGATGAGCGCATTGTAGCGGCTCTCGAGGGCGAAGCGCTCGGTCGCGTCGTCGTAGACGTAGGTCACGCCGCCGTCCGGACGCTGCTCGGCGAGAATATGAATGACGCGTCCGTCGGGCAGGTGCCACCAGTCCTCCGGCTGCGGAGCCGCGCGCGAGGCGCCGAGCACCTTGCTCTTCCAGTCGCGGTAATTGGTCTTTTCGGGCAGGCGGCGCACTTCACGCAGGCGGTCCAGGATCTCTCCGTCGAGCGGGCGCGTCTGGAGCCATGCCGGGTCGAGCTGCCACAGCTTGAGATAGGCCTCGTTATAGAAGCCAAGGCGGCGGTCGGGGCCGAACACGGCGACGGCGGTCGCCACCTTGTCGAGCGTGCGCTCGTAGGCGGCCATGTGGCGGTCGAGCTCGCCACGCGCCGATTCTGCGGCCTCGATGTCCAGCGCTGCGGCGACCGTGACATCCTCGAGCGGCAACGCCACGAGATCGTGGGCGCGGCGCTCGCCGCCGACGATAAGATGCACCTGTTTGCGGTACATCTGGCCGCGCGAGAGGGCGCCGGTCATCTCCCGGCGCTGGTGTGATTCGATGAGCTCGATCTGGCGCTCACGCACCTCCGCCTCGTCGCTGGCCTCGACGGCCTTGACGTAAGCCTTGTTGACCCAGTCGATGGTGCCGTCGTCCTGGCGCATCCAGACGGGCATGGGCAGGGCGTTGAGCAGTGTCCGATAGGCGCGGATGTCGCGGGCAAGCGCGCGATGCTGGTCGAGGATGCGGGCGAGGTCGCGCTTGTGGCCCGCGACGTCGCGCAGCTTGAGGATGGCGCGGCCGCCCGCAGTGCGCCCGTCTGCCTCGAGATGGCCGCCGGCCACCGTCTTCAGCAGCAGGTTGAAGGCGCGACCATCGGCGAACAGGGCGTCGAGGCTGGTTTTCAGAGCGTCGGCCGACGCGGGCTCCAGCCACTGGCCGAAGCGCAGCAGCTCCGGCGTGCTCTGGGGCAGGCCGGCGACCGTTCCCAGATTGTGGCTGACCACGCGCGGGCCGTGCCCCTGCTCCCAGAAGACCAGAACCTGCGGCTCGGCCTTGACGATGGCCTCGACGGTCAGCAGTTCCTTGCGCAGCCGCGCGGTTTCCTCGCCGGCCTTGCGGGCTGCCGCCCGCGACAGGCGCGCCGCGGCCAGGAGTGAGACGGTGAAGAGGCCGAGGCCGCCGAGCGTAGCGGCGATCACCAGCAGGTGACCGGACGCCATGCCGGACAGCGTTGCGCGGCTGGAGACGCCGTAGAGAATGGCGAGCAAGGCTCCGACGAGCACGCTCGCGAACAGCAAGCCTGCGAGATCGGGGCGGAGATGCAAGCGCCGGTCGGCGCTGATCGAGGATCGCATCTGCGACGGTTCCGGGGCCTTGAGGCCCTCACGCGACCGCGTCACGCATTACGGTACTCGATCGAGGTGCGCGAAGACGACTGAAAGATGTCGGCGAATCACTCCCCATTATGGGGACCTTGTCTCGGGCTGGCCAGTGCCGCGAGGCATCGGCAGCGGCGATTGTGGGTCGCCGCCGCTGCCGCGCATGGCTTCAGTAGCGGTAGTGATCGGCCTTGAACGGCCCTTCGGGCGAGACGCCGATGTAGTCGGCCTGATCGGGCCGGAGCTTGGTCAGCTTCACGCCGATCTTGTCGAGATGCAGCATGGCGACCTTCTCGTCGAGGTGCTTGGGCAACGTATAGACCTTCTTCTCGTACTTGCCCGAGTCGCGGTTCTGCCAGAGCTCGATCTGCGCCAGCGTCTGGTTGGTGAAGGACGCCGACATGACGAACGAGGGGTGGCCCATGGCGTTGCCGAGGTTCACCAGCCGCCCCTCGGACAGCATGATGATGCGGTGGCCGTCGGGGAATTCCACCTCGTCGACCTGCGGCTTGATGTTCACCCAGGTCATGTTCTTGAGGCCGGCGACCTGGATCTCGTTGTCGAAGTGGCCGAT
>JAGRKR010000395.1 GCA_020442225.1 Hyphomicrobiaceae bacterium
CCAGCGCCAGCCCGGCCAGCACCAGCGAGATGAGGAATACGAAGATCGACGGGGAGTTGAGGCGCATCGCTTGTCTCTCCGGCATTGGTCACGAATAGAATTGGGCTTAGTGTAGGAGTCCGCAGTCGTCGCGGTGGAAGGGCACGCACCCTGCAGCAACGTCGGCACTGTAGCAGCTCACCGAGCCCGGAGGGATGCCCCACGCATGAGCGAGCGCGTCATCGAGAACTTCTTCGTTTGTGTTGGCGCGCAGAAGGCCGGCACGACCTGGCTCGCGCGCGTGCTCGCGACACATCCGGATCTCTTCCTCACGCCGGTCAAGGAGATCCACTACTTCGATCATGTCCGCGGCATCACCGAGCATCTGTCCGACAAGAAGCGCCAATCGCGGTATCGCAAGTTCCACCAGCGGATGTGGACGCAGTGGCACAAGTTCTCCGACTTCCGCGACCAGTGGCCCTGGTATCGCGACTACATGCGCAACCCCATCAACGACGACTGGTACATGTCGCTGTTCCGCCATCGCGGCGCACAGCGCTTCGCGGGCGAAGTGACGCCGGAGTACGCCATCGTCGGCCGCGAGGGTTTTGCGCATCTGCGCCGTCTCGCCCCAGATGCGCGCGTGCTCTTCATCATGCGCAATCCCGTCACACGGGCCTGGAGCCAGGTGCTCCACCATTGTCGATCCAACGGCCTCGACGCCCTGCGCCAGTCGCTGGACGCCATTTCGACGCTGGTGGACAGCGAGCGCTTCCGCGCGTTGTCCGACTATCCGGCAACGCTCGACGACATCGCCGCAACGTTCCCGCATGAGCAGGTCAAGACGCTATTCTACGAGGACATCCATCAGGACCGGCAGAAGGCCATCGCGCAGGTGTGCGCGTTCATCGGCATCAGCTTCGATCCCGCATGGTTTCCAGAGCTCGGCCGGCGCTTCAATCGCTCCCAGGATGCCGCACTGCCGGAACCGGTACGCGCGCATTTGCGGGAACTCTACCGCGACACCGCTCTCGAGGTGCGGGCGCGCATCGGCCGCGTGCCGGAAAGCTGGGACCGCGAGTTCGCGACGCAGCCGGCCACCTCAGGCGGCTGACGACGGCGCAACCGACACCTCGCCGGCGATCTCGAGCGGGAAGTTGATGGAGTTGGCGATGAAGCAGCGCTGGTGCGCGGGGCCGTGCAGGCTGTCCGCCAGCGCCAGATCGGCGCCCGCCGCCACGACGATGCGCGGCCGCAGCGTCGCCGCGGTAAAGCGGCCGATACCGCCGCGTCCGACCTCCATGGTCCCCGTCGGGCGGTCCGTGTAGTCCGTGACGACGATGCCGGCCTCAGCCGCCAGATGCAGGTACCAGAGCATGTGGCAGGCCGACAGTGCGCCGAGCAGCATCTCCTCGGGGTTGTAGCGGCCGGGATCGCCACGGAAGGCGGGGTCGGACGAGCCAGCGAGCGGCGGCTTCGCCCCCTCAGCGATCACGTAGTCGCGCGTGTAGGAGGTGTATGTGCGCGTGCCTTCGCCGGTGTTGCCGGTCCAGCGCACCTCGAGCGCATAGCGATACGTGCGGGTTCCGGCCATTTCGACCTCCCTGCACCCTTTCGCGTCAGAGCGGTTGATCGACCTGCGGGCTGGCGCCACGCTGGGGCGCCTCCATCATGAAGCGGACCCGCGGCCCAGCCGCATTGCCGACGACAGTCGCCGTCACCAGCAGGACGCGCACCGCCGTCTCGACGCCGCTCGTGCCGACGGACACCGGCGGTGCGATGGGGCTGATATCGGCAATCTCGAGCTGGCGCACGTGTCCGTCACGCGAGCGAATGGTCAGGCGATCGCCGACCCGCAAGGCGCCGATGTCCTGGCCGCTTCCGGAAGGCACGGCGCGCCCGGCGACACCGGACGCCGTGCCAAAATCGGCCGCCGGCCGGAACTGCGCCTGCTCGACGGGACCCGTCCAGGTCCGCACGACGGCCCGCTGGTCGAGAGCCCGCGTGAACGCGGCGTCCAGCATGCCTTCGGGCGAACCCGCAATGCCGAAACCAGCCATCGCGAGGGCGCCGAGGCCGAGTCCGACCGCCACGCCGCCGGCGAGAACGGATCGTGATCGCATGCGGATCTGCTCAGCCATGGTGTCCTCTCCTCAGATTCGCTCCGCCACCCTGTCGCTTCCATATAGGGACATTGCGGCACAAAGACGAGACAGGCGCGCCACACTCCCCTGGTCAATCCCGCCCCACGGCCTCAAGTCCGCGGCCGCGAAGCGTCGTAGACCCGCCGGAAATGCCGCCAGAACCCGAGGGTCAGGGCCGACATGGTCGCGAACAGGAACGCGATGACGATCAGCGCCGGGCCACGGTCGTCGCCTGGGCTCGCCTGGTCGAGTTCACCCCGGGTGGAGGTGTGGACGAACTCGCCGATCACCAGCTCGACGGCATCGGTACCTTCGGTCGCGGCGCGGGGCGCGCCGGGCGGCGTGCGCTGTTCGCCGCCGCTGGTCGCGACCGGCACAACGGTCGCCGCCGCCGTGACGCTGCTCGGCTGATCGAGCGTGGCCGTAAGCCCGGAACTCGCCGGGACGGGCGCCATGTGGCGAGCCGCCAGCTCGCGAATGGTGCCGGACGAGAGGACGACGACGAGCGTGAACGCCGCCACCACCGCAAATGCTATCGTGAAGTCCCGCGCTGTCTGCCGCGCCAGCCTGACTCTCCACATGAGCTCGATATCCCCGTCTGGACAACTACACTTATTGGCCTCGTCAGCGATAATGAACACCATGCATTTTAGGCTGGGATGAGCCGCCATTGTGGCGGGCTGCGCAATTTCCTGTGACCGATGCGTGGTCGCGGCCGCGCTGTGGCCGCGGGGTCACGCGGATCGCGCACCGGGTGGGTGGCGAGCGGGCGGAAACTCTCCTTGCGATCGGCTGGGCACAGGCGTAGGTTTCGCGCGCTTTTTGGCGCCGAATGGGCGCCGTCGTGACCGCCACCGGAGGCACTTCCCATGGGCTTCATCGCCGACTCGCTCAACCGCGTGCAGCCATCCGCGACCATTGCCGTCACTCAGAAGGCCCGCCAACTCCAGGCTGCCGGCCGCGACGTGATCGGTCTCGGCGCCGGCGAGCCAGACTTCGACACGCCGGAGAACATCAAAGAAGCCGGCATCCGGGCGATTCGCGAGGGCAAGACGAAATACACCGACGTCGACGGCACCCCCGAGCTCAAGGCGGCCATCTGCCAGAAGCTGAAGCGCGAGAACGGCCTCGACTACAAGACCTCGCAGATCTCGGTGGGCACCGGCGGCAAGCAGGTGCTCTA
>JAGRKR010000396.1 GCA_020442225.1 Hyphomicrobiaceae bacterium
ATGGAGAATGGCGGCGCGTCGCTCGGCGCAGCCGCCGGGGCTTCGGCCAGGCGAGCGCGCAGGCTCGGCGATCCCTCGGCGGCAGCCTGTGAAGGGTGTGGCCCTTGGACCGGCCCCTCGCTCATCCCTGGCGCGGCCGGCAATTCGTCGGAGCGGCGCCGTGCAACGCGCGCGGTCTCGCGCGATCTCGGCGTCGAGCGTGGCGTCGATCTCGGCGTCGAGCGCGGTGTCACGCCGCGACTGAAACGCTCCTCGTCGAAGGCGGCAGGCTCCGCGTCACTGTCCTCCCGCCACGTCCCCGCCGAATCAGCCGTCACGCGCGTTCCGAACGGTGGCTCGGGAACGTCATATTCGGGAACGTCGGGGTCAGGCTCGATTGCAGCTCCGAGCGCCCGCCGCGCGGCGCTGAGGATGTCATCGCCGCCCGGATCGTCCGCACTGTCATCGCCCGGCGCCTCGTGCTCTGAGGCGGGCTCTGCGACGACGACCAGTTGTGCTGGAGATCGCAGCACCTGTCGTGGTGCGGCCTCGGACTCGGGCTGAGGCTGGCGCGGGGCCTCCTGCGGCGCCGGTGGCGTCGCCGCGCGGGTGATGCTTGCGAGCATCGAGGCAAAGTCCACCTCTGGCGTGGGCTTGCCACCCCCCTGGTTCGCCCCGCCACCTTCCCCGTCACGGTTCATGTTACGCACCGAACTCCAAACCTGTCACCAGCGGACCGAAGCCGAGCGAACCTCGGCAGACGCATCGGCTGCTCGTTGCAAATGGTTACGTCAAGACTTGCCGATGCTGGACAGGCGATCAAGCAGTCTCTTGCGGCCTGTCGGGACCTCGGCGGCGGGCGGCGTCGCCGACGCTTCCTCACTGCTTGGCTCGACAGCCGCCGCCTCGACCGCCGCCACGACGGCGGGATACCGGCGGGTTGCGGTCGCGGCAGCGCCACCGCTCGGCACCATCGTCGCCGGCTCCGCAGGCTGGGCGGTTTGAGCCGGCGCCCCACCGTCGCCATTGATCTCACGCAGCGCCGGCGCCATCAGGCGCGGACTGACGCTCCGCGGCTCGCCCACGCGCTCGGCCAGCCGTGAGCGTCCCGTGCGCGGCTCGATCGGGCGAGGCTGGGCGGAAGCTGGCAGTGTACCGGCCCCGAGCCGCCGCATCTCATCCATGAAGTGCGCCGCTTGCCGCGCGAGCCGCTCGTTGGCGCCGGCCAACTCGGTGCGCAGGCGATGCAGGGCGCCGTCCTGCTGGTCCGTCTTGACCTGCAAGGCATTGAGGCGCGCCTTGAGGGCGATACGGCTTTCGCGGATCGACAGCCGGCTCGTCTCCGCGTCCTGCTCCTCGAAGGCCTTGAGCGAGGCCTTGAGAGACAGCACCTCGGCGGCCTGCTCGTCGTAGCGCTGCTGGAGCGCCTTGATCTCGCTCTCCCGCGCCGCGAGCTGCCCCTGGCCCGACTTGGCATCCGCCAGCTTGGTCTCCGCCTCGGCCAGCAGGCCCTTGAGACGATCGATTTCGGAATTGAGGCGGGCGGTCTCGTCGGGGCGCACGGCCAGCGCCTTTTCCAGCCCCAGCTCTATGCTGGCCGATCTCTGGGCGTGCTCGCGCTCGCTCTCGAGGCGGGCGATCATGCCGGCCTGCTCGACGGCGCGGGCCTGCAGGCCCTCGATCTCGGCGCGCAAGGCCGCCTCACCCTCGAACACCGCGTCGCGCAGACCGTCGCGATTGCGCGCCTGACGGGCGAGAATGGCCTGCTTCAGGCGAGCGATCTCGGCCCGCTGCTGGGCGTTGATGGCGCCGATCTCCGCCAGCGCTTCCTTCTGCTTGCGCGCCGTCTCGGACAGCGCTGCGATCTCGCGATCGCGCGCCTCCATGAGCGCCTTGGTCTCGATCAGGCGCTGCTCGATCTTCGGCACCCGATCGGTGACGGTCTGCTCGAGCACACGGCGGGCATTCTGATGCTCCTCGAGCTCGCCCTGCATCATGCTCAGGTTGGACTCGAGATCGCTGATGCGGGCGTCACGGCGGTTGAGTTCGATAAGCTGGCGCGCCGCCCCCAGCTTGGCCTGCTCCAGCGACATGTGCAGCCGGTGCACACGGATCGCGTAATCGGCGCGGATGCGGTCCTTGTCGGCGCGGATCTCCGCCTCGCTGACCGGCAGGGTGCTTTGCAGGCGCGCGCGCGTCAGACGCACCGTGCGGGCGCGCAAGGCAGGCGCGATCAGCAGTCCGATGAGACTCGCCGCGGAGAAGCCGAGGAGAACCAGGAGCACCGACTGGATCATGTTCACGCTTGCGTCTCCAAGACGGCGGTGTGCTCGTGGTCCCGGGTTCATGGACGTGCCGCAAGCACGTCGTCGGAAACGGCGTTCTGGTGCGCGAACGCTGACGCCGACCGTGGCCGGCGTTCTCAGACGCTCCTGTTATTCCTTAACACGGTCCGATCGTCGATTCACACTGCGCAAATCAACCTGAGAACCGCGACCTGTGCAAGCGTGCCCTGCGGGTCACGTCTCCCGGCGGGGAGCACGCGATCCATGGGCGACAGTATGCGAAAATCGCGTTTCGCCCTCCGTGACCTCAGAATGGGTTCCAGGTCGGTCGGCGCGTGAACTTGAGGTAGCCGATGTTGGCGCCGAGCCGCAAGCCGATCCCGGAACGGATGGGCGCCATGACCACGCGATCCTGGGCCAGGAACGTGATGCCGACGCCGCCGACCAGATAGGCCGAGCCGTCGACGCCGCCGAAGCGTTGGAACAACTCGCCCGGATGCGACAGGTTGTAGACGAGGATCATCGTCTTCGAGCCGGCGCCGCCGAAGTCGTAGCCGACCGACGGCCCCTGCCAGAAGACCCTGCGCACGCCAGCGTCCTTCGTGTAGAGACGTCCCTCGCCATATCGCAACCCGGCCACGAATGCGCCACCGGCCTCCTCTCCGAGGATGTAGCCGTTCGGGCGCCCGCGGCGCTTGAACGCGTACTCGATGACGCTCGCCAGACCGCGGGAGATGCTGCCGAAGAAGCCGTGCCCGGCGTCGCGAATCTCGGCCATCGTGTACTCGCCGCGGTCGCGGCGATACGGCGGCGCGGGCTCGGCCGGATACGGCGGCGGCTGGTAACGCCCGTAGGTGCGCGGCGGCTCGTCGTAGGGCTCGCGGCGCGGCGGATAGGGCTCGGCCTGATCCACGGGAGGACGGTAGCCCGGCGGCGGCCTGTAGGCGGGCGGCGGCGGCGGCTCGTAGTCGCGATCGCGGCCATAGGTCTCCGGCGGTGCCGCCTCGCGCGGCGTATAGCCGTCGTAGGGCGGGGGCTCGGATGGATAGGTCCTGATCGGCGGCTGCTGGGCGGCGGCCGGCGACATCGCGCCGACGACGCAGACGAGGCCTGCGGCGGCGATGCAGCGGACGAGGAGTCGGTGCGCGTGACGCGGCATGTGCGTTCGATCCTGAAACGAGCTCTTGCTCTGTGCCCCGGCGATCGCGGGATCGAGAGACGCCCGAGCGATGGGGCGCCGGCTCTGCCGGGCCTGTCGGGTTCAGCGGCGGCACGACGCATATGAGCGGGCCGACGCGCGGCCGCATGACCCCGCCAAGGTAAAAATGATGCTACCGAAGTGTTACCAAACTATGGCCAATTCCAAGCACTTCGAAGACGACACGGGCGAGGATCGCACCCTAGTACGGCCGCACCAGCGAGACGTCGGCCCACACCACGAAGCCCGGATTGAGAAATCCCGTCTCGACTTTTCCGTACGCGAGATCGTTGCCATCCGCCGTCGTGACACGACCACCTGCCGCGGTGACGACGGCATGGCCGGCAGCGGTATCCCATTCCATCGTCGGGCCGAGCCGGGGATAGATGTCGGCCTCCCCGGCAGCGACGACGCAGAATTTCAGCGACGAGCCCGC
>JAGRKR010000397.1 GCA_020442225.1 Hyphomicrobiaceae bacterium
CTGGCTGCGCGACTACCTCTACATTCCGCTCGGCGGCAGCCAGGGGCGGCGTCTGAGAACCTACCGGAATCTGCTGGTGACCATGCTGCTCGGCGGCATCTGGCATGGCGCGGCCTGGAAATTCGTGATCTGGGGCGCCATGCACGGCGGCGCACTGGCACTCGAGCGGGCGCACTTCGCGCGTGTCGGCCTGACGCCGCACGCGGCAGCGGAGCGGCGGCCCATCTGGCGGCGCGCCATCGCCGTCCTCGTCACCTTCCACTTCGTCTGCCTGGCATGGATCTTCTTCCGTGCCGAGGACTTGGAGCGCGCCATTGCCCTCATCGCGGGGCTCGCGCGGTGGCAGAGCCCTGTCGAGCTCGTGACACCATTCCTCGCCGGGCTGATCGCCTTTGGCCTCGCCATCCAGTTCACGCCGTCGAGCCTCTTGCAGAAGCTCGACTGGCTCTATCAGAAGCTGCCCGTCTGGCTCGTCGGACTGCTCGCAGGCGCAACGCTCGTGCTGATCGAGGCCGTCGGCGGCGACGGCAGCGCCCCCTTCATCTACTTCCAGTTTTGAGGCCAGCACATGGAGACGCGCCCTTCACACCCACCCCGCACCGAGCTCGGCACGGAAGAGCTGGAGGCGGGCATGCGACCGTCACGGGCGCGCGACGTCGTCACCATCAGCCTCATCGCCGTCACCATGCTGGCGCTGTTCAACTCGGCCGCACTGGTGAGCTGGACGCAGCAACTGCCCTCGACGGCGACGAACGCCTGGCTCGCGGAGCGGGCCGGTGCGTGGCACACGCTGATGCAGCGCCTCGGCACGGCCCAGCTGTTCGCACGGGTCAAGGAGCGCCTCGATCCCGAGACGTCGCGCTGGTAAGGCAACGGCCCCGCGCCTGATAGGACCCGGGGCCGTCGTCGCGACGGACACGCTCCGCGGAGCAACCCGTTCTCAGACCCGCTTGTACTTGAGGAACTTGCCGGTCATGACGATCTTCACGCGATCTCCATTGGGGTCCGGCAGTCGGCTCAGGTCCAGGTCGAAGTCGATGGCGCTCATGATGCCGTCGCCGAATTCCTCCTCGATCATCGCTTTGAAGGTCGTGCCGAACACCTGCACGATCTCGTAGAAGCGGTAGATGAGCGGATCGGTCGGCACGGCTTGGCCGAGCGAGCCGCGCGACGGGATCTCGGTCAGGAGCTTGGCGGCCTCGGGGATGCCGAGATAGGCAGCCGCTTTCTCCGCGGCCTCGGCCGGCAGCGACATCTGCCCCATCAGGGCCGCCGTCACGACGAACGGCGACATACCCACCGCCTCGGCCGCACCTTTGAACGACAGCCCCTTGTCCTTGATGGTCCTCACGATCTTGGCCGTGAGCAACTCCCGCTCGTGGCCATAGGGCGGAATGCTGGTCATCTGTGTCATCGTCTCACCTCCATTTTGTTTCGACTGCGGCTTTCGCCCGATGATTTTGAGCGGGGCCTTGAGCTCCAATCCGGCGCGCCGCAGTGCGGAAGGCGCCGTTCGGCCGGCTCTTGAAGGCATAGCTGGCTTTCTCGGTGGATTTCGGAGTGAAGGTCGCGTGAGCATGTTCGGCTTCTCCCTGGGCAGGACGCACGACGGGCGGGTTGCGCCGAGCGGCGTCGGACACGCCTGGCTGGCGGCCCGGCCCCTTGGCGAGCTCCTTCGACCGCGTCACCAGGAAATCGATGAGGTGGTTCCTCAGCGGGTAGTAGTTCGGGTGCTTGTGGATGTCGTTGCGCGTGCGCGAGCGCGGCAGCGTATTCTCGACGATCTCGGCGATATAGGCGTTCGGCCCATTGGTCATCATCAGGATCTTGTCGGCGAGAAGCAGCGCCTCGTCGACGTCGTGGGTGATCATGAAGGTCGTCTGCTGGGTCTTCGACTGGATGGCGATAACCTCGTCCTGAAGCGCACCGCGCGTCAGGGCGTCGAGAGCGCTGAACGGCTCGTCCATGAGCAGGACTTTCGGCTCGATCGACAGAGCACGCGCGATGCCGACACGCTGCTTCATGCCGCCTGAAAGCTCCGACGGCCGCTTCGCCGCAGCTCCCTCAAGATGCACCAGCTCCAGGTAGCGCTCGGCATGCGCGCGGATCTCGGCCCGGCTCCACTCGGGATGCCGCGAGCTGATGGCGAGCTCGATGTTGCCCATGGCGGACAGCCAGGGCAGCAAGGCATGCCCCTGGAAGATGACGGCGCGGTCGAGGCTCGGCCCGGAGATCGCCTCGCCGTTGACGATGATCTCACCAGAGGTCGGCTCGTCGAGGCCCGCCAGGACGTTGAGGATCGTCGACTTCCCGCACCCGGAGTGGCCGATCACACAGACGAACTCACCCCGCTCGATCGAGAACCAGAGGTCCTCGAAAACCGCGAGCTCGCCGCCGCCGCGGACGGGAAAGCGCCGGCTCAGACCTTCGACGCTGATGAAAGACTTGGCCATTCTGCCCTCCGTTGGTGTTCTCGATGGCCGCCCGATCCGCCGCCGCGACTAGTCCGCGAAGGAGACAAGCTTCTGAAGTCGCGCCATGATCTGGTCGAGCAGCATGCCGACCACGCCGATGGCGAGGATTGCGGTGATGACGTTGGTGATGGAGAGGTTGTTCCACTCGTTCCAGACGAAGTAGCCAATGCCCGTTCCGCCCACGAGCATCTCTGCCGCCACGATGACGAGCCAGGCGATGCCGATGGAGATGCGCATGCCCGTGAAGATCGTCGGGGCCGCCGCCGGCAGGATCACCCGCCATGCCGTCCTGAAGGAGCCGAGCTCCAGCGTGCGCGCCACGTTGAGCCACTCCCGCCGGACGCTCGACACGCCGAAGGCGGTATTCAGCAGCATCGGCCAGAGGGAGCAGATGAAGATCACGAAGATGGCCGACAGTCCGGAGTCGCGGATGGTGTAGAGGGCGAGGGGCATCCAGGCGAGCGGCGAGATCGGCTTCAACACCTGGATGAACGGATCGAGTGCGCGGTTCATGAGCGGCGACATGCCGATCAGGAAGCCGAGCGGGACGGCAACCAGAACCGCCAGCAGATAGCCCGCCGCGACGCGGGCGATCGAGTAGCCGAGCTGGATGCCGATCCCCTGATCGTTGGTCCCCTTCACGTAGAAGGGATCGCGCAGATGCTCCCAGATCTTCGTGAGGACGGGACCGGGACCGGGCATGGCCGATTTGCCTTGCGTCGCCTGCACGCCCATGAGCTTGGCATACTCGGGGTCCATCTTGGCCACCGGTCCCGTGGACATGGTGGCCAGATGCCAGATGGCGAGCATGCCCGCCAGCAGGGCAATGGAGACGATCGAGGCTCTCAGTGTCAGAGATTGGGTCATGCCGGTCCCCTTCCGTCAGGCCGAACGACGGATCTTGAAGCTCTTGATGTAGTCCTCGGGCTTGCTCGGATCGAAGGCCTTGCCCATCACGGAGAAGCTCTTGGACGTGGCGGCCGGCGGCGTCAGACCGACCTCCTTCATGAGGCGCGCGGCGTCGGTCGCGAGGTAGACCTGCTTGGCGACGCTGGCGTAGTTGATCTCGCCCTTGACCTGCCCCCAGCGCTTCATCTGGGTGAGGATCCAGACCGCGAACGACTCCCAGGGGAACGGGTCGAAGTCGATGCGATCGGGCACGCGGCGGATGTTGCCGAGGCCGTCGGCGAAGGTGCCCGTCAGAACCTGTTCAACGACCGTCACCGGCTGATTGAGGTAGTTGGCCGGCGCGATCGCCTTGGCGATCTCCTTGCGGTTGGCGGGCTTGGCGGCATAAGCCGTGGCGTCGATGATCGCCTTCAACAGCGCGCCGTAGGTGTTGGGTGTCTCCGTCACGAAGGCCTTGCTCGCGGCAAAGGCGCAGCACGGATGCCGGTCCCAGATCTCCTTGGAGAGGATGTGGATGAAGCCGACGCCGTCGTAGACCGCGCGCTGGTTCACCGGATCGGGCGCCAGGAAGCCGTCGATGTTATCAGCGCGCAGGTTGGCGACCATCTCCGGCGGCGGCACGGAACGGATCTGCACATCGGAGTCGGGATCGATGCCGTGCTCGGCCAGATAGTAGCGCAGCAGGTAGTTGTGCATGGAGTAGTCGAAGGGCACGGCGAACTTGAAGCCCTTCCAGGACTTCGGATCGCGACGCCCCTTGTGCTTCACGGCCAGCGTGATGGCCTGACCGTTGATGTTCTCCACCGCAGGCATGGTGTAGGGCAACGCCGTCGAGCCGGACCCGAGCGTGATCGCGAGCGGCATCGGCGACAGCATGTGCGCGGCGTCGTATTCCTTGTTGATGGTCTTGTCGCGCACGACGGCCCAGCCAGCCGTCTTCACGACCTCCACGTCGAGCCCGTACTTTTTGTAGAAGCCCATCGGGTGCGCCATGATGATCGGCGTTGCACACGTGATGGGAATGAACCCGACCTTGAGCTTGGTCTTCTCGAGCTTGCCGCCGGCGGCGAAGGCCTCCGTCGCTGAAGCGATCGGCAGAACCTGATAGAGCGCTGCCGCCGCGGTGGAGGCCCCGACCGCGCGCAGGAAATTGCGGCGCGTGACGTCGTTCGGGAAGATCGCCCGCATGACCGCCTGCTCGACCGCTCGCGTCAGCCGCGCCTCCTCTCCCGTCACCGCCTCTCGGGCTGCAACGTCACGCGCATGCTCGTCCGCGCTCGCATGCCGGCCGCAGCTACAGCCGCCGCCGAGCTCCGTAGTCGCACTGAAGGGGTCCTTGTCGAGGCTCATGCTGTGCTCTCCCTCTTTCGCCGCTCCGCCGAGGCTGCCGATCTGGGCAGGCGCCGGCAGAGCCAGACAGTTAACCGAAACTGAAGAGAGCAACGCGCGTGCCAAGTTCAAAAATCATATTTTATTGTTGTTTTTCAATTTCTTGATCGCCACGCCTGGAATCGCGCCACGCCGCGCGGTCGCCCACGCGGCGGGCGATTTGCCTATATAATGGGCGAATATCTCTGCTGACTAATAATTAGTCAGATGGCGCGACATCGCCTGGGACGACCGCCAGCTTTCTTGTACGACCACGTCCTAAGCATGCTAAGACCACGACGTGTTTCCTCGGGGAGTCGCAGCGCGATGCGCAAGCTCTTGCTCGGCGCAGGCCTCGTCATCGTCCTCTTTTACCTGGCGTGGCCCACCTACTCGGCGCACCAGATTTTCGGCGCGCTGCAGCGCTCGGATGCCCGCCTGCTGGCCCGCAAGGTCGATTTTCCAGCGGTTCGCACGGCGCTGCGGCCGTTCGCGACCCGCGAGGTGGACAAGGCTCTCGGTCAGATCGAGGTGCCTGGAGGGCGCGAGATCGTGGACAGCCTGCGCCGCGAGCTCGCCCCCGGCCTCGTCGACTCGACGCTCGATACCATCGTGACGCCGGATGGCATCAGCCGACTCTATACCGAAGGTCCCGAGCTCAGCCGGGCGTTCGCCGAGATTGTCGCACAGAACTCCGGCCTGCTCGATGCGCTGCGCAAGCTCGTCGGAGGCGACGACAGCGGCAGAGGCGGCCTCAGGCTTCCCGGCGGCATCGTCATACCCGGCATGGGCGGCTTTGGTCTCGAGAAGCTCATGCCGGAGATCTTCAAGACGGAGCCCGAAGCGGGCAAGCAGACGCCTCCCGCGCAACCGGGCGCCAAGCCCGTTCTGCGCGAACGCGCCGCGAAGCCCGAATTCGGTTTCGGCAACGTGCAGGATTTCTATTTCACCGGACCGGTGTCATTCGTCGTCGCCGTCTCCGTCGATCCGAAGGCGACGCGGGCCGATCTGATAGCCGAAATGGCGTTCCGTGATTTCGATTGGAAGCTGGTGCGGCTGGTGCCGGCACGCTGAGGTCGGGCGGGCGACCGCTGCGGGAACCCGCAGCGCGCGAACGCCGAGGTTGGGAGTGGGCCGGCGCTTTGGAGCCGGCGACAGGGGGAACGTGACATGAAGAAGCTCTTGGCATTGCTCGTGCTGGTCGTCGTCGGATTCTACGTCGGTTGGCCCGCGTGGTCGGCCTACCAGATTCACGACGGCCTGAAGCGTTCGGATGCGGCGCTGCTGGCTCGCAAGATCGACTTCGAGAGCCTGCGGACATCCCTGCGTCCGGCCGTGGCCGCCGAGGTCGAGAAGGCCATCGACAGGGCGGCTGCCGGCCCCGCCGGACAGGCACTTGGGGGAGACCTCAAGAAGGAGCTCGCGCCAAAGCTCGTCGAGACGGCGCTCTCCCGCATGATCACGCCCGAGAACCTCGGCAAGCTCTATGCCCAGGGCGGCTCCCTCGGCAGCTTCGTCTCGCGCGAGGCGGGCAAGATGGGCGGTCTGGGGCAACTCGTTCCGGGCCTCGGTAAGGGCCTGCCGGGCGCCAGCGAGGGCGGCCTCAAGCTTCCTGGCGGCCTGACGATCCCAGGCGGTCTTGGCAGGCTCGGACGCGGCAGCCAGCCATCGGAGACGCCGGCCAAGGCTCCCGCATCCGAGCCTGCCGGCGACAGCGGCAAGAAGCCGTCCTACGGCTTCTCCAACATCAAGTCGTTCGGATTTGCGGGCCCACTCGCCATGCGCCTCGGCGTCGCCAAGGACCCGTCGGCCTCAGGACCGGACCTGACGGCGGAGATGCGCTTCACGGGGTTCGACTGGAAGCTGACGGGCCTCACACCGCGCCAGCGCTGAGCGTCCCGGCGCCCGCAACAGACATCGGCCAGCTCGCGCCGCCGGCCGATGGCCAGGGCTGTTTCCGTCTGCTGCCGATCACCTACCGCAGCAGGCAGGACACCCAATGTCCCTTTGAGACCTCGCGGAGCTGCGGCACCTCGACCTTGCACTCGCTCTTCGCGTAGGGACAGCGCGTGTGGAAGTGGCAGCCCGGCGGCGGCCGCACCGGGCTCGGCACGTCGCCCTCGAGCACCCGCTTCTCGCGCTTGATGGCCGGATCCGGCACAGGCACGGCAGAGAGCAGCGCCTCGGTGTAGGGATGCAGCGGCTTCGTGAAGAGGGTCTTCTTGTCGGTGTATTCGACAATGCGCCCGAGATACATCACCGCGATGCGGTGGCTGATGTGCTCGACGACCGCCAGATTGTGCGAGATGAAGAGATAGGAGAGCCTGCGCTCCGCCTGCAGGTCCATCAGCAGGTTGATGACCTGCGCCTGGATCGACACGTCCAGCGCCGACACCGGCTCATCGCCGATGATCAGCCTCGGATTGGTTGCCAGGGCGCGCGCAATGCCGATGCGCTGGCGCTG
>JAGRKR010000398.1 GCA_020442225.1 Hyphomicrobiaceae bacterium
TCCGGCGGCGACACGATCTCGCCCCAGCACATCGAGAACCAGCTGGCGCTGGAGCCGGAGATCGAGGCGGCCATGGTCGTCGGCGACAACCGGCCCCATCTGGTGGCGATCATCGTGCCGGCGAAGGATTTCATCGCCGAGTGGGCAGCCCATCACGGAAAGCGTGCGGATCTCGCCGAACTCGCCGGCGAACCCACCTTCCGCGCCGCTGTCGCGCGCGCCGTGGAGCGCACCAATGGCGGCCTGCCGTCGGTCGAGCGGGTCAAGCGGTTCGTCGTCGCCGACCAGCCCTTCACCATCGAGAACGGCATGATGACGCCGACGATGAAGCCGCGCCGCCACGCCATCCTGAGCCGCTGGGGTGCGACGCTCGACGGCCTCTACTGACGGCTACCAGCCGCCGCCACCACCACCACCGCCGCCACCGCCGGAACCACCACCGCCGCCACCGGAGAAGCCGGAGGAGGAGGACGACGGCGCGGGCACGGAGCTCGCGAAGGAGCCGGCCGCGGCGGAGACCGAGGACGAAATGGCACCGCCGAGATTGCCGCCCATCCAGCCATGGCCGGCGTGCCAGGCCGGGGTATAGGTGCCGGTCGCCGACTGGCCGGGATTGGCGCGGGCGAAGGCCTTGGCGAAGGCTTCGGACCACGGCTTCTCCGCCTCCAGCGCCACGGCATAGGGGAGGATGCGCTCGAACTGGGTGGTGTCGAGGTCGGGCGCGCCTTGCGCGTTCAGGCGCGCGGTCTCGGCGGTGCGGATGTAGAGGTCGAGCCCCTCGATCTCGTCCATGACCTTGCGGCCGGCGGCGGTCGGCGCGCGCAGCAGATAGAAGAACAGCCCGTTCATGGTGGCGAGGCCGCCGACGAAGGCGAGAGGGAAGCCGTTGGTAAGCACCGTGTCGATCAGTGACCGGCTGAAATCGTCGGGGAGCGAGCGGATGCCCGACAGCGCGATCGACAGGAACGAGCCGCCGATGACGGCAAGGACGACCAGGTTGAGCGCAATGCTGACGACCGATTTGACGTCGCGCTGTCCGAACAGGGCGCGCAGGACCGGCGCGATGAAGGCGCCGAAGAAGACGCTGCCGAAGACGACGAAGAACAGCGCCGCGAGTTCGGAATCGGCGAGATTGCCGAAGACGAGCACGGCGGCCACGGCGATCACGGTGAGCACCACGCCGATGGTGAAATAGCCGGCATTGCGACGAAAGAAGCGGTCGCGATTCTCCGCCTCGACGGCGGTCTTGAAGGTGCTCAGCGCGGAGGCGACGCTTTCGCCGCTGCTCTTGTTGATGGTCACGCGGCCCTTGCGCGTCTCGAGCCAGACGATGATGGCGCGTTCGCCCGGCGGCAGGGCCTTGAAGCCGCCGCCCGGCGACGAGGTGCGGGTGAGCACGATGTCCTTGCCCGAATCGTCGAAGAGCAGCAGGCCCTTGACCGCGAGCGACAGGATCGCGGCGGTGAAGGCGCGCCAGCCGCCACCGCTCCAGCCCCAGTTGTGGATGTAGCTGGCGAGTGCCGGCGAGATGCCGGCCGGCGGATGGAAGAGCGGGATGATGACGCCCTTGGGCGGATCGCGGCCGACGGCGTTCCAGGTGATGAGATAGAAGAGCAGGACGGCAAGGAAGCCGCCGCTGCCGATGACAAAGCGCTTGTTGTCGAGGAACCAGTATTCGAAGGCCTGGCTGCCGCTCGGCTTCGCCACCAGTCCGGCCGGAATCTCGACCACGACCGACAGGCCCTCGCCGGGACCGAGCGTGCGGGTGGTGACGACGGTCAGCGCATTGTCGTCGCGCAGGTTGCCGGTGAAGTCGGTGCCGCGCTCGCCGTAGCGGCCGGTATAGGCCTCCCAGCGCACCGGCGCGCGGCCGGCGGGCAGGCGGATGACGGTCGAGGCGCGCTGGATCGGGAAGTCCCAATCGTTGCCGGTGACGTTCCAGAAGAGCTCCGTGTCCTCGGGCAGGAAACGGATCTGCCGGCCGGTCTCGTAGCGGATCGTGTAGGTGTAGACGCCCGGCCGCAGGAAGACGTCCTCCTTGCCGAGATAGATTCTCAGGCCGTCATTGTTGCTGTTGGTGTGGTTCGGCTCCGGCTTGCCGTCGCGCAGCACCTCCAGCAGCTTGAACGAGACGCGGTGGCTGCGCCCCGCCTCGTCGACGAAGGTAAGGGGAAAGTCGCGGTAGATGCCGCGCTTGATCTTGTCGCCCTCGGCGCGCACGCGGATCGTCTCGGTGACATCGAGCACGCCATCGGCGCGCACCACCACGGCGGCGTTGAAGGAGAGGATTTCCTCCGCCGCCCGCGCCGCGCCGGCAAGCGCCAGCACCATGGCGAGGGTGGCGAGGAGCAGCGCCGGCAGGCGCATGGGGAAGAGGCGGTGTGCGGACATGGCGCGCATTCGCGTCAGCCGCCGAAGGTGACGGCGGGCGTGGCGCGGTCGTCCTCGCCGATCTGGAAGAACTCGCGCGGGGCAAAGGCGAATGCGCCGGCGATCAGATTGCTCGGAAAGGATTCGACGAGGACGTTCAGGTTGCGCGCCGCGCCGTTGTAG
>JAGRKR010000399.1:0-1462 GCA_020442225.1 Hyphomicrobiaceae bacterium
GCGAAGACCAGCGGCGGAAACGTCCTCAGCTTGGCCTCGACATCGTCCAGGGCTGCCGCATCGGGATAATCGGGCACCTGCACGATCGGCTTCGTGCGCCAGCTGCCAGGTGACCAGGTTCCAGACATCGCTCGTCTCCTCAAGTCCAACGCAAAAACTCCAACGCGCGCGGCCCTGCCCCACCGGGGCCGGGCACTCAAGCTCGCAAGCGTCGGTGATCGGGGCTATATAGCCTCATACGCCGACGGGGGCCAGCACCACGTGGCGCCCGACTGATCACCAGTCTAACCCATCGGCGACGTTTGCGGGAAAGAGCAGGCATCATGACCAGCCAGACGAGCAAGGGACAGGCCGCAGGGCCGGGAAAGTTGTCGGCCGCGGAGGCGCATCGCCGGCAGGCCGCGGGCGAGCTCGTGCTCGTGGATATCCGCACGCCCGGCGAGTGGCTGAAAACCGGATTGCCCGCGGGGGCCGTCGCGCTGACACCGACCGGGCCCGAGTTCCTCGACCAGGTCGAGGCTGCCCTCGACGGCGACCGCACGCGGCCGCTGGCGCTCATCTGCGCTTCGGGCATGCGCTCGGCCCAGCTCCAGATGATCCTGGAAGCGCGCGGCTTCACCGGCGTGGTGGACGTTTCCGAGGGCATGCTCGGCAACCGCAGCGCCGGGCCGGGCTGGATCGCCGGCGGCCTGCCCATCGTACCCTACAGGGGCTGAGCCACGCCGCCCTCAGGCGTCGGGAAGAGGGATGCGCTCCACCTCGTCGCCTGGAACCAGCGCGAACCGGCGCTGCTTCCAGTCCTCCTTGGCGGCGGCGATCCGGTCACGCGATGAAGAGACGAAGTTCCACCAGATGTGGCGCGGCCCGTCCATGGGCTCGCCGCCGACAATCATCAGGCGTGACTGCGCCGTCGCCAGGATCGAGATGCGATCCCCCGGCTTGAAGACGAGCAACCGTCCGGCCTCGAAGACGTCTCCGGCCACGTCGATCTGGCCCGAGACGATGTAGACCGCCCGCTCGTCGTAGTCCGGGTCGAGCGGCAGCACCGCGCCCGGAGCGAGCACCGCTTCCGCGTAGACGCTCGGATGTGGAAACTGCACGGGGCTTTCCGCGCCATACATCTGGCCCATGATCACGCGCACGCGCTTGCCCTCGCCGACGACGCGTGGCAACTCGGTCTGCGCATGATGCACGAAGGCCGGCGCCATCTCCTCGTGCGACGCCGGCAGCGCCGCCCACGCCTGGATGCCGAACAGGCGCGCGCCTTTTGCCTTGTCTGCCGGCGCCGTGCGCTCGGAATGCACGATGCCGCGTCCGGCCGTCATCAGGTTCAATGCGCCGGGCTCGATCGACATGGCCGTGCCCAGGCTGTCGCGATGCATGATGGCGCCGTCGAACAGATAGGTGACGGTGGAGAGGCCGATATGCGGATGGGGGCGGACGTCGACGCCCTCGCCGAGCA
>JAGRKR010000399.1:1516-2239 GCA_020442225.1 Hyphomicrobiaceae bacterium
GCCGGCAGAAGGCAGCGCGCGCCGCACCTCGAAGCCGCCGAGGTCACGCGCACGCGGCACGATCACCGTCTCGATCGCGTCGCACGAACGTGCATTGCCGGGCTTGGGATCGTCACAGGGTTGCCAGGACATCGGCCGGCTCCTTTGCTTGGCTGGATGAAGCCGAAGACATGGGGTCTGGCCGTCCCGGCGACAACCCGCGCGCGGCCGGGCCTGTGGACCGGTTTCGCGCCTCGCGGTCTTAAGGCCCTAGCCCTCCGGGTGGTACTGGTAGAGCCACGTCTCCGTCAGCGCCCGCCCCTTGTGGCGGAGGAAGACGCGGATATCGACAGGCTCGGTTCCCGTCACGTTGACGTCGAAGACGGCGCGGAAACGGCCCTCGTGCCGCGCCACGGGGTGGGCGTAGGAATGGGCGATCGCGCCACGCGAGGCCGTCGCCACGATCTCGACGCCGTCCGCCCACGTCAGGCCCTTGAAGGCCTCGCCCTCGAAGTCGAGCACGAACTTGCGCACGCCCTTGGGCCGCGGCTGACCGGGGCGGCCGCCGACGCCCGTCCACGTGCCGATGTTGCGCCCGAGCTCTTTCGGGAAGGCGATCTCGTCCAGCCAGGTCAGTCGATAGCGGAAGCGCCGGCGGTCGCCCTTGCGCAAGGGGACCTCGGGGTTCCAGTAGGCCGCGATATTGTCGTGAATCTCGTCGTCGGTCGGGATCTCGACGAGCTG
>JAGRKR010000400.1 GCA_020442225.1 Hyphomicrobiaceae bacterium
CGCCGCCCGAGAGTGTGCCGGCGGCCTGACTGCTGCGCTCGGCAAGAATCGGGAAGCGGGCGAGGAGCCGGTCGAGATCACGGGCCACCTCGTCGCGGTCGTGGCGCAGGTAGCACCCCATCTCCAGGTTCTCCCGCACGGTCATGTACGGAAAGACCCGCCGGCCCTCGGGACAATGGGCGATGCCGAGCGCGAGGATGTCGCGGGCCGGTTTCCTGGTGATGTCCTCTCCCATGAACGTGATGCGACCGCGCGCCGGCCGCACCAGCCCGGAGATGGCGCGAAGCGTCGTGGATTTGCCGGCTCCGTTGGCGCCGATCAGCGTCACCAACTCGCCTTGCCGCACCTCGATCGAGAGATCGCGGATGGCGATCACCTTGCCGTAGCGGCATTCGAGACCTTCAACCGTGAGCACGGGCGAACTTCTCCCCGAGGTAGGCCCGGATGACCTCTGTGTTGTTCTGAATGCTCGACGGCGGGCCGTCGGCGATGATGCGACCCTGGTTGAGCACGACGACGCGGTCCGAGACGCCCATCACCATGCGCATGTCGTGCTCGACCAGCAGCACGGTGATGTCGCGCGTGCGGATGGCGGCGAGCAGCTTCATGAAGGCGTCCGTCTCGGCCGGGTTCATGCCGGAGACGGGCTCGTCGAGCAGGAGCAGCGTCGGCTTTGCTGCGAGCGCCACCGCCACTTCGAGGAGACGCTGCTCGCCGTAGGGCAGCGCGCCACCGAGCTCGTTGCTGCGCGCATCGAGCCCGACGAACCGCAGGATCTCGTGTGCCTCCTCGCGCAGCCGCCTCTCGTCGCGCCGGACGCTCGGCAACCCCAGCAGAATGGCCAGCGCCGATTGGCTCGAGCCCCGGTGCAGGCCGATCAGGATGTTGTCGAGCACGCTCTGGCCGGAGAAGACCGAGGTCTTCTGGAAGGTGCGCACGACGCCGAGGTCGGCGACCTGGTTGGGGCGGAGACCGTTGAGCAGCGTGCCCCGGTAGCGGACGCTGCCGCTGGCGGCCTGGATGTAGCCGGTGATGGCATTGAAGGCGCTGGTCTTGCCGGCGCCGTTCGGTCCGATCAGGGAGAGAACCTCGCCCTCGCGAACGACGAAGGTCAGATCCTCGACGGCGAGCAGGCCGCCGAAGCGGATGGACAGTTGCTCGACGGCGAGTGCGACCTTGGCGCCGGGCGGAGGCGTGGCCGGGGGGGCGGTCATTTCGTGCCTCCGGACGCTGGTTGCGGCTCGTCCACCGCCGGCCGCGGCGCGGTGCGATCCTGCCACCAGCGCCGCACCGCCGGCACGATGCCTTCCGGCAGGAGATAGACCACCAGGATCATCAGCACGCCGTAGAGCATCCACTGCACCTCCGGTGGAGACCTGAAGGCGCGCAGCACCTCGGGCAGCAGGCCGAAGATGATGCCCCCGACGATCGGGCCGGCCAGCGTGCCCTTGCCCCCTGTCACGACCATGATGACCATCGTCACGGTGTAGACGAACAGGAAGATGTCGGGATCGACGATGCGGATGTAGTGGGCGTAGATGGCCCCGGCGCTGCCGGCGATCGCCGCCGAGATCACCGTGGCGAGCACGAGGTAGCGCGTGACGTCGACGCCGACCGAGGTGGCGAGCGGCTCGTTCTCGCGCAGCGCGATCATGGCGCGTCCGGCGCGCGAGTGGACCAGCCGCCGGATCAGCACGTAGGCGAGCACGCCGACCACCAGCACCACGTAGTAGTTGGCCGGCTTCTTCCAGAAGGTCAGCTCGCCGAGCCCTGGAAGCCACAATGTCAGCGGCGGGATGTTGTTGAGCGCCATCGGTCCCTGGGTCAGCTCGATCCAGTTGAGGGCGACAAGTCGCACGACCTCGGCGAAGCTGACGGTGACGATGACGAAATAGGCGCCGCGCACGCGGAACGCGATCTTGCCGATGAACCAGCCGCAGAGCGCGGCGACGAACACTGCAATGATCATCGAGAGCCAGACGGGCTGCGGCTCGACCTTCACAAGGAACTGACGCATCAGCGGAATGGCGAGGCTGCCGAGCGGCAGGTCGACATCGGCCAGCAGATGCACCTCGAAGCCGAGCGAGGCGAGCGAGCTGGCGTAGGCGCCGATCCCGAAGAACGCCACATGGCCGAGCGAGAGCTGACCGGTATAGCCGAGCAGCAGGTTGAGACTCATCGCGGCGATGATGAAGATGCCGGTCGTGATGAGCACGTGCAGGATATAGAGGCTGTCCAGCCAGAGCGGCACGGAGGCGAGCAGGAGCAGCCAGGCGATGGTCAGAGCGCGCGTCACCCGATGCGCTCCTTCTGGGCGAATAGGCCTGTCGGCTTGAAGATCAGGATGAGCATGATGAGTAGGAAGCCCATTGCATCACGGTAGCCGGAGGAGATGTAGCCGGCGCCGAGCTCCTCGATGAAGGCGAGAATGAAGCCGCCGACGGTGGCCCCGACGACGCTGCCGAGCCCGCCCAGAATGACGATGGCGAACGCCTTGAGCGAGGCGAGATCGCCCATCGTCGGCGTCACCACGAAGACCGGGCCGAGCAGGGCGCCGGCAGCCGCCGCCAGACCCGAGCCGAGGGCGAACGTCGCCATGTAGATGCGATTGACGTCGATGCCCATGAGCTGCGCGGTGTCGCGGTCCTGGAAGGTCGCGCGCATGGCCTTGCCGAGCTTCGTACGTTGGATCAGCGCGTAGGTTGCGACGATCAGCGCCAGCGCCGTCACCAGCACGAACACACGAATCCAGGAGACCGACACCGCACCGAGCGTCAGTGGCGCCGCCGGAAAGGGACTGGTGATCGACTTGGCGACGCCCGACCAGACGAGCTGCTCGATGTTCTGCATCGTGATCCAGGCGCCGATCATCACGAGCATGGTGGTGTCGATGTCGGCGCCGCGCAGCCGGCTCAACAGCACCAGCTCGATGAGCGCGCCGAGCGCGATGCCGAGGATGACCGAGAACACCAGCGCGGCGAAGAAGTTGAGGCCGAGCTTCATCACGAGCATGTACATCATGTAGGCGCCGAAGGCGTAGAGCTCGCCGTGCGTGAAGTTGACCACGCGCATGATGCCGAAGATGAGGGTCAGGCCGATGCCGAGCAGGGCATAGGTGCCTCCGAGGATCAAGGCGTTCAGGGCGTGCTGGAGTAGCTGGTCCAAGGCGCTGCGCCCCCCCGGCGCAAATGATGGCTGGCGAACCGTCCGCGCACCGGTTCCGGCACGCTGCTGCCGGTCAGGGCGACACCGGCCCGCTACGCGTCGGAGCAAGGCGCATCCCGTCCAGGAAAAGCTGCCGCAGCAGCCCGAGCAGGACGGTGACGCGCCCGTGCGCGATGCGAGTGTGTGATCAGCTTCGATGGTGACGCCTTCGCGCGCCATCTAAGCCGTCCCCGACACTCCGGCTCCATGAGACTGAGTGCGGTCAAGACCCGAGATGGAAGCGTGCGGACGCCTCCACCTCGGGCATGCACGCCCTAGAACTTCGTGATCTTGCCGCCAACGATCTTGACGACATAGATGTTGGGCACGTTCTGCGCGCTTTCGCGGCCCTTCGGTCCCTGCTTGATGAAGGAGATGGGGCCGTTGACGCCCTTCACCTTCACGCCCCAGAGCGCCTTCTGGATCGCCTTGGGGTCCGCCTTGCCGGCGGCCTGGATGCCCGCCGCAATGGTCAGGATGCCGTCGTAGCCGCGGAAGCCTTCGGTAAGGCCGGCAAAGTTGTGCCCGCGCTTCTTCCATTCGGCGACGAAAGCCTTGGCCACGTCGGGGTTCGGTGCCGCCTCGGGGAACCAGGGCGCGAAGAACAGCAGATGCATCGAGCCGTCGGCGGCCGCACCGGCCTGGGCGATGAGCTGGTCAGGCGAGGACGAGCCACCCGTCGTGATGATCTTGTGGGTGAGCTTCTGCTCCTTGGCCTGCTTGAGGATGAGCGTGATCTGCTCCACGCCCGTCGTCACGAACAGCGTGTCGCCACCCGAGGCCTTGATCTTGGCGAGCTGTGCCGAGATGTCGGTGGCCTTGGGGTCCATCGTCTCCATGGCGCCGACCTTGATGCCCTTGGACTTGAGCATCTTGGAGAACTCGCCAGCGGCACCGCGGCCCCAGTCGTTGTTGACGGAGAGGAAGTCGGCCTTCTTGATGCCGAACTTTGCGACCATCGCGGCGAAGGCCTTGGCCTCCATCTCGGAGGTCGGGCTGATGCGGAAGATCCACGGGTTGCCCGACGTCGTGATCTTGCCGGACGAGGACGTCTCGACGACCATCGGCACGCCGTACTCCAT
>JAGRKR010000401.1 GCA_020442225.1 Hyphomicrobiaceae bacterium
ACAAAAGTCCTGAGATCAGATCGCTCGTTTTGGCCCAAAGAGGCCAATGCGCCATGGCACGCGCCAGCTATTGGTAAGCGCGCGCGCCATGGCGCAGGCCACTGCCACCTGGCCTGGTTTTGCGCCGCCGCGTGGCCGGATTTTGCACCGCCGTTGACAGCCGGTCATGATCGCCTCCGTTTAAGCCGCTGCAGTGCGGTCGGTGACCCCGACCAGCGTATGGCGCTCAAGAAGCGAGGCCAGCATGGCCGACCCCTGCGCAGAGATCGGAATGAACAGCCTGAGCTTCCAGGAGATGATTTCCGAAATCAGCCCAAGCGCCTTCAGCCGCGGCACCATCGCATCGGTGAAGCCGATCAGTTCGACGCGATAGTCGTTCATGACGCGGCTGCGGCGCAAGACCAGGCCGTCGGCGAGCTGCAAGCCGATCCTACCTTCGATCAGGCCTGTCCATGCCTCCTCTGGCGCGAGCGTCGGCACATTGTCGATCCCGAGATTGCGCAACATGGTCGCGACCAGCGTTGGCGCGACGTGGCGGCCAATGATGCGTTCGCCGGCATCGGTCTGGATCCGGTAGACTTGGCAATCATGGTCCGGCAACCGCCGCCAGATCGGCAGGAGCAGGCCTGTTACGATATGGAAAGTGCTGGTGGTGAACTCCGGAACGGCGGCCACCTCCGCCTGCCACAGTTCGCAGAAGCGTTTCCGGTCGGCCGGCTGCCAGTGGGTCTCGGCGAGGGCGTCAAGGCCGAAGCGTAGTTCGTCGGTCGGCCGCAGCAGGCGCACGCGGTGCTCGACGGTTCCGTCGTCGAGCATGAGGCTCGCCGTCGGCAGCTGTACCGCGGCGCGGTTCGAACGCGTGTTGACCAGCAGGACCGACTGCGGCTCGGCGCGGGCGATGGCCAGCGCGTCGACCAGGCCGAGAGGCCGAATGCGATCCTTGCGTGCAACGGTCAGCACATGCGACTGCGCGCCGGAGACCGGATGCGTGTAGACGGTGCGCCGATCGGTGACGGTGATGCTTTCCGCCGTGATCGTCTCCAGACCCTTGTCGTAGTTGCCGGCGGCGATGGCGCCTTCGATCTTGGCCGTCATCAATTGCTCGAACATCTCGAACAGCAAATTCTGGGTTTCGATGCGCAACGCCAGCAGCCGGTTCAGCCAGGTCGTGATCGGGGGCAGCTCGTCGCGCAGGCAGCCCTCGTCGGTAGTCAGCGACAAGCCGGTGAGAGCCTCGAAAGTCGTCAGCGAGCAGCCCTCGATCTTGCCCTGGTGCAGCAGCCAGTAGAACTGGCGCAGTGCTGCGCGTGCATAGGGACTTTCGAGATTGTCCTCGGACCGGAACAGCCCTGCCCCGCCGGTCTGGCGCTGGCCGCGTGTGATTGCACCGAGCGTGTCGAGCCGTCTGGCGATCGTCGACAGGAAACGCTTGCCGGCCTTCACATTGGCGGCCATCGGCCGGAATAAGGGCGGTTGTTTTTGATTTGTGCGGTGGGTTCGGCCGAGGCCCTGGATGGCATTATCGGCGCGCCAGCCGGTCTCCAGCAGATAGTGCTTGCGCAACCTCTGGTTTTTCACGCCGAGGTCAGCGTGGTAGGAGCGCCCGGTGCCGCCGGCGTCCGAAAAGATCAGCACCCCCTTGTCGTCATCCATGAAGGCCTGGGTTTCGGCGAGATTGGCCGAGCCCGGTCGGTTTTCGACGGCGAGCCGGTCGATGCCGTCGCGACCGGTCTTCTTCACGATCCGCCTCGAACGGCCCGTCACCTCCGCGACGGTATCGGTGCCGAAGTGATGGAGGATCTGGTCGAGTGCGCTGCCGACCGGCGGCAATGAGGCGAGTTTTTCGATCATCTCGTCGCGCCGGCGAACCGCGTCGCGGCACTGAACGGGATTACCGTCCTCGTCATGCACGGGCCGCGAATAGACATTGCCCTCGGCGTCCGAATATTCCTCGAAGAGCTGGGTCGGGAAGGAGTGCATCAGGTACCCGCCGACATACTCGCGCGGCGTCACGTCGACATGCAGGTCCGACCATTCCTCGGTCGGGATCTCGGCCAGCCGACGTTCCATCAGCGCCTCGCCGGTGGAGACGATCTGCACGACGGCCGAATGACCGTCGTCACGGTCGCGCTCTATCGCGCCGATCAGCGTCGGCGTCATCATCGAGGTGATGAGGTGGCTGAAGAAACGCTGCTTGGTGCTCTCAAAGGCAGAGCGCGCAGCCGCCTTTGCATTGCGGTTCAGCGTGCCGGACTCGCTGGTGATATTGGTCGCCTCGAGCGCGGCAGTCAAATTGTTATGGATGACCTGGAAGGCGTCGGCATAGGCGTTGTAGATGCGGATCTGTTCCTCGGTCAGCTCATGTTCAAGCAGGTCGTATTCGACGCCGTCGTAGGAGAGCGATCGCGACGTGTAGAGCCCGAGCGACTTGAGGTCGCGGGCCAGCACTTCCATGGCAGCGACGCCGCCATCCTCGATGGCCGAAACGAACTCGGCGCGGTTGGCAAAGGGAAAATCCTCGCTGCCCCAGATGCCAAGCCGCTGGGCATAGGCCAGGTTCTCCACCGCGGTCGCACCGGTCGCCGAAACATAGACGATACGGGCGTCGGGAAGCGCATGCTGCAACCGCAATCCGGCCTTGCCCTGCTGTGATGGAGCGACGTCGCCTCGCTCGCTTTTTCCGCCGGCGGCGTTGGCCATGCCATGGGCCTCGTCGAAAACGATGACGCCGTCGAAAGGTTTTTTGGTCCCTGTTGGGCCTTCGGCCCTCCCCGCCTGGTTTTCTTCAGCCCCTGTCGCGCCTCCGGCGCTCACCGCCTCTTGTCGGACCCAGTCGAGGATCTGGGCGATGCGAGACTTCTTGCCGTCGCGTTCCTGGGAGCGCAGCGTCGCATAGGTCGTGAACAGGATGCCTTCGGCAAGGCGGATCGGCGTGCCCTGCCGATAGCGTGAGAGTGGCTGGACAAGAAGCCTCTCCTGGCCAAGTGCTGCCCAGTCGCGCTGGGCGTCCTCAAGCAGCTTGTCGGATTTCGAGATCCAGATCGCACGGCGTCGGCCCTGCAGCCAGTTGTCGAGGATGATGCCGGCGACCTGTCGGCCTTTGCCGCAGCCGGTGCCGTCGCCCAAAAACCATCCACGGCGGAAGCGCACCGTATTCTCGGCGTCTTCCGGTGCAGCCGAGACGACGTCGCAGGTTTCGTCGACGGTCCAGGCGCCGGCGAGATGACCGGAATGCGCCTCACCGGCATAGATCACGCTTTCGAGTTGAGCGTCCGACAGCAAGCCTTCTTCGATGACGGTATCCGGCAGGAGTGGCCGGTAAGACGGCTTCGGCGGCGCCACCGCGGCCATGGCGGCCGACTGGACCAGCGGCGTCGGATGCGGCTTGGCGCGCGGAATATCGATCGATTGGAGCGCATAGGGCTCGTAGATCGTGTCGGTGAGCCGGCCGCCCTCCTCCGGCATCCAGTCGCGCAGCTCATAAGCCAACGGGACGGCCGATGCGCTGCTTGCTATGGCCGGACGGGTGGGCTTTGCCCGGGCGAGCGGGCGCGCTGGCCGGATGATCTTCGCATCGGCCACTGAGGCGGCGCTGGGTGCGGCTCTCGCCGCGGATCGCGCCGCCATCTGCATGGCCGCATTGCGCAGGATGCCGTTTGACAGGGAGCCGATCGAATCCGGAAAGCCACCCGGAGTCCGGGGAGGCAGATCGGAAACCCAGGCAAGCAGCGTCTCGACATCCCCGGCCTTGCCCGGCGACGTGACGAAGCGGGAAGGATCGGCCGCCGGAATCTTGTCGATGATGGTCAGGCGTGTTTCGGCGGTCGTCCCATGACGGGCATAGACGCTGCCGTCGATCGCCGCGGTGAAGACGACCCTGCCCTGCTGTTGCAGCCGCTCGAAAGCGGGTCGCCATTTGGGGGTTTCGGGAGAAAGGCCGGTGCCGGTGATGGCGACGAGGCGGCCACCCGCGCGCAGCCGCGCGAATGCGGAGGAGAGATGCCGCCATGCCGCATCGGCAACATGGCCGTCCACATAGGCTCCAACGGTGAAGGGCGGGTTCATCAGCACGACGGACGGTTCGATGCCGGTATTGAGGTGGTCGTCGATATGAGCTGCGTCGTGCCGGGAGACGGGAACGCGCGGAAACAGCCGGCCGAGCAGATCGGCGCGCGTGGCGGCGAGCTCGTTGAGCACGAGCGAGGCGCGGGCGATCTCGCCATGGACGGCGAGAAGACCGGTGCCGGCCGAGGGCTCGAGGACGAGGTCCGACGCGGCGATCGCCGCGGCGTGAGCGGTGACGAAAGCGAGCGGCAGCGGCGTTGACAGCTGCTGCATGGCCTGGCTCTCGTCGGAGCGCCGCGTGTGGGTGGGAACGAGTTCGGCGATCCGCCTCATCATTGCCAGTGGTGCCTCCGGCGAGGTCGATCGGGACAGGATCGCCGGTCCGAAGCGGCGCAGAAACAGAACCTGGGCTGCTTCGAGCGCTTCATAGGCGTCCTTCCAGATCCAGAAACCTTCGGCATCCGTACCGCCGAAAGACGACGACATGGCCGCGCCGAGCACATTGGTGCTGATCGCGCGGCCGCCTTCGAGAGGAGGGAGAAGAAGCTCTGCCGCGCGGAGGGTCGCTGCGGCTCGATTCCCGACGTCAGGTGCAAGCGTGGGGAAGGTTGTGGCGGCCGGGGCGGCCACCGATGCAGGCATGACGATGTTCATGGAGATGTCCTTTGCGGAAGAGAGAGTCCGCCCCGCCGGCGCGCACTCTCCGCCCCGTCAAGGCCGCACTCCTTCCGGCCTCGCTCTCCCTCTCGCGTATCCTGCGGGTGATTCCGAACCGGCCGCGCGGCGACACAGGAGTCGATCCCGTGCTCTCGGTTGAGTGCGCCTCCCAGGTGCTTGGCCGCCTATGGCTGCTGATTACGACGGGACCGCATCGCTGCGCCTCCCCGTCTCGTGTGTCGTGCGCGGACTGCCGGCATGCGGCTGTCGATCTCTTCGTCGGACAGATCCTCAAGGAGCTTGAGGACGGTCCCCTGCCCGCCGGCGTTGACCAGGATGGTCCGCTTGCCGTGGTGTTCAACGGGCCAGGCGTCGGGATTGGCCTCGCCGGCGATGCCTTTGAAGTCGGCATGCGTGGTCGACCAGATCGCCTCGAGCTTTTCCTCACGCGTCATGCTGTCGACGGCGCCGGTCTCGCGGGCAATGATCGCCGCCCGCATCGCATCAGGATTGTGCTTATCGGAAAGATCGCAAACTCCATGGAAAAAGCGTTCGCGCCCGCGGATCCTGATCGAGAAGAAGACGCTGGTGACATTGCCGGCCTTGTATTCGGACATGCCGAACATGCCGGTTCTCTGGAACAGTGGTGGGAGAAGCCCCAGCATGAAATGATATTCCGCGCCGGCGATCTCGAACCATTCCGACGCATATGGCTTGCCGGACAGGGGATCGGCATCGGGCGTATCACTGTGGCGGTTGAAGAGCGCAAACATCTGATCGCGCGTTGCGACGCCGTCGAACACTTTCCTGAAGGGCGGATGCGTGGTCATTAGGCTTCTCCTGAGCGCAGGTAGACGCCGCGCCGTGTGAAGGCGCCGTCGCAACTGCCTGGGGGTGTCATGAAAGCCGACCGAGTTGGCCGGACGCTGTGGGTCAGGGGATCAGTCGAGCCCGAGCTTGCGAGGCGAGGTCGCTTGCAGCATCCAGCGCTCGCCCTTGATGAGGAAGTCGTTTGCGGGCGGAACGCGGCCGAGAACTTGCTGTACGTGGCGCTCGACCACCGCGCGTCGGCACAGCGACCAAATCCGTGACGACAGACACGGGCTGCGGATTCGACCTGCGCCGACTCTTTATGCCGGTTCAACTTCCTCGTTCTGGAGATCCCAGCCGGTTAGCCAGCGCGGATCATCGAACTCGGGCGTGTCGACGCCGCCGGACGAGACCTCCTCCAAGGCGTGGTCTTCATTTTCTGCCTCGACATCGATTTCGATGCTTCGCGTTGTCTTGAAGACCTGGATGATCCTGATCCTGTGCGTGCTCATGTCCTCGTCCTTTCGAAGGTGATGGCTGTGGCGTGTTCGTGACAGGTGGCTCTGGGGCGGCATGCCGTTTGCATCGGCGACGCCGCGGGCTTCCGATGCCCGAGGTGGCGGGTTCAGGCGGCGCGGCGATCCGCGGGAATTGCGGCACCCCGTCCGACGCCGGTGACGGCGCGGACCGCCGCGGCGAGCACCGGAATGTCGTCGAGCATGCCGAGCGCCACGAAGTGGTTAGGCCCGCCAGTATAATCCTTGCGGCCCTTGCAGGTGCGGATCAGGATGCCGTGGCCCGAGGACAGGCCAAACTGGCCAACCTGGATGTAGGCGCTCTCGTGGTGCAAGGTGACCTCGCCGGAGACGGCGATGCCGGCCTTGTTGGAGCGCAGGTCATAGCTGCCGGGCGGCAAGGCAAGCTCGGCGGCGAGTTTCTTCAGCCGCGAACGGGCTGTCGTGTGAAAACGTCTCTTCTGCTGCTCGTCATAGGAGCAGCTTCTGTTCCAGTCGAACATGTCGATCTCC
>JAGRKR010000402.1 GCA_020442225.1 Hyphomicrobiaceae bacterium
CGATCTCATTCAGAAGACCGAGGCCGAGATGTTGCGCACGCCGAACTTCGGGCGCAAGTCCCTGAACGAGATCAAAGAGGTGCTCGCCGGTATGGGGCTGCACCTCGGCATGGAAGTCCCGAACTGGCCGCCCGACAACGTCGAGGACCTGGCCAAGCGCTTCGAGGATCAGTACTGATCGTGCCGTCCGCGGCGGCGGTGGCGGCGGCAGGGCCGGGCTCACGCCCACCCGTGCCGTCCTCGCCAAGTGCGTGACGGCCAACAGGCGACCGAGGTGAGGCCGAAGAACCTCCCCGGGAACAATGAAAGGAAACTGCGATGCGACACAGGAAGATCGGCCGGCGCTTCAGCCGGGACAGCGGCCATCGTCAGGCGATGTTCGCGAACATGGCCGCCTCTCTCGTCCGCCACGAGCAGATCGTGACGACGCTCTACAAGGCGAAAGACCTGAAGCGCGTCATGGAGAAGCTGATCACGCTGGCCAAGCGTGGCGATCTCAATTCTCGCCGTCTGGCGGCCGCGCGTATGCGCGACGATGAGATGGTGGCCAAGCTCTTCGGCGTGCTGGGTCCCCGCTACAAGGATCGCGCTGGCGGCTACACCCGCGTGCTCAAGGCCGGCTTCCGCTATGGCGACGCTGCACCACGTGCAGTGATCGAGCTCGTCGATCGCGATCCCACGGCCAAGGGGCGCGAGGACAAGGAGCGTCACGCCGCCGAGCAGGCCGCTGCAGAGGCCGAGGGTGCTCCCCCCGCCTGACGTGACACGCGCGCCGGTCGCCCACCTGACGGTGGCGCGATCGCCCGCCTGAGCGTTTTGCTCTCTCACGCACACACGCGAGCCGCCCTTCGCCGGCGTTGCGCCGGGCTCGTGCGTGATTTCACGCGATGTCGGCTCATCGTTGCCGGGACTGCGGCGCCATCAGCGTCAGCCGCCGTCGGGGCTCCCGCATGCCCTGGCCTTGGCCGCGACGTTCGCACGTTCGGGCTCACGCCGGGCTCTGCCGCGCCAGTCGCCACGGGGTAAAGTGCTATTGGCACTTGCTGAAGAAGCTCGCCACGCAATCCCAGGTCTTCTTGACGGCGCTGCCGACCGTCTTGCCGGTGTTGTCGAGCTGCCGCTCCACGCTCTTGCCGAGCGTCTTGCCGGACTGCCGCGCCAGTTCCTCGACCGTGGCGGGAGGCTGCTTCCTTGCCGCCGCGTCGGCCGGTGGGGCAGCGGGGTCCCGTGGCGGACCGGGCAGAGGAGGGGCGGGCCTGGCTTGTGGTGCGGGTGTGGGAGCGAGTGTCTGCTGCGGGGCGGTCAGTACGAACGCGCGTGCGGTCTCGCTGCAGGCCGCCTGCGATCCGCGTCGGACACTGCAGCTCTGATGCCCGCCGGCGCGGGCGATTTCGGTGACACAGCGCAGCCGCGTCGCATCGTCGGCCAGCGGCGCGCCTTCGCTGCCAATGACGCAGTGATAGACGGCATCGGGGCCGCTGCACGCGATGCACAGGGGGATGCGCGAGTCCGCGCGCGTGGGGCTGGCAACGAACGCGCAGGCGAGCGCGCCCGCGGCGATGGTGGCGGCGGTCCACGGACGACGCGTCATTTGCAGGTCGATCGCGGTGGCGTGGCGACGGCTCGGCATCGGCTCACCTCCATACGGTCTCGATCGCGCCTTCATCGGTCAGAATTGTGGCGGCAGCTCGGCCGGCTGCACCACGTCGCGCCGCGTCTGCGCTCTCAGGGCGCGCCGTTGCGCCCGTGGGTCTGATAGGCCGGGCGCTGGGAGAGCTTGTCGTAATAGGCGGCAAGCGACGGCAAGGTCGGGCGCTCCAGCTCGAGCGTGTACCAGCGATTGACGACGAGCCCGACCGGGATATCGGCGACGGTGAAGGCGTCGCCAGCGACGAAGGCCTTGCCGGACGCCTTGAGGTGCGCATCGAGCAGGGTCATCAGGCGGTTGAAGTCTTTCTGCGCCGCCTCGACGAACCATGGCGTCGTCCACGGCTCGACCTTGATGAAGCCGCCGAGGAACGCGCCGCGCTGGGGCAGCACGAACTCGGCCGCGCCCCAATCCATCCATTGCTCGATGATGGCGCGCTGCTTGAGATCGTTCGGATAGATCTCCGCATAGCCGTACTTCGAGGCGAGATAGCGGACGATGGCATTGGATTCGCGGAGCAGGAAGCCCTCGTCGTCGATGACGGGAACAAGCCCCATTGGATTGAGCGCCAGGAACTCCGGCTCGCTCGTGGCGCGGAAGCCGCGGCCCCAGTCCTCGCGTGTGTAGCTCAATCCAATCTCATCGCAGAGCCACAGCACTTTGCGGACATTGATCGAGTTGGCTCGGCCGTAAATCTTCAGCATATCGAGGTATCCCAAGGCTGTGATCGTCGAACACTGACAGTATATCACGAATACCGCAGCGATGCGCGCCGGCGTGTGACGTGCGTGCTGATCACGTTGCGGCCTGCCGGGCTAGCTCTCGTCGCGCTCCTCGCTCGCCGCCTTGATGAGCGGGATGAGGTCGCGAAACTCGGGCGTGCCCGCCCGTTCCAGCCATTCGAATGCCACCATCTCCTGGCTGACGATATCGGCACCCGACTTCGCCATGCGCGCGAGCGCGATGGCGCGGTCTTCCGGCGAGCGCGAGCCCACGCCATCGCCGACGACGCTGACGCGGAAGCCGTCATCGAGAAGGTCGAGCACGGTCTGGCCGACACAGACGTGTGCCTCCATGCCGGCGACGACGAGTTGATCCCGCCCTTGATTGCCGCGCAGGCTATGAAAGCGTTCGCGGAGCTCGGCATTGAGGACGCACGAGAATTCGATCTTCGCCAGCCGGATCGCCTGGGGACCCGCCGCCTCCCTTACGGGAGCCACGGTGACGCCGAGCCCCTTCGGATAATGCTCCGTGAGTGTGACGGGAATGTCGAGGCGGCGCGCGTAAGTGATGAGGCGCCGGCAATGCGCGACGACGCGCGCAGCGTTCGCGACGTGCGGCGCCAGGTTTTCCTGCACGTCGATGATCACCAGATGGGATCGCTGGCGGCGCAGTCTCATGCGCGTGGGCTCCTCTGTGCGGGCCGTCGGATCCAGCAAAACCCATGTCGGTCGGCCAGACAAGCCGCGACGAAGTGGGGAAGTGCACGGAAGACGCGTAGTGCGTTCACTGATATTGTGTTAGGTCAATGCCTTATGGTCGCCGTCATGCACCATATAACTATTCGTGACGGGATGCCGCCGGGGAAGCTGCTACCGTTCGGTCGTTGCTCACGGAGGAATGGACAATGAGCATGAGACGTATGGCAGTCGCCGCCGTCATGGCGGTTGGCTGGCTTTCGGCGGCGCCGGCTTCGGCAGCGCCCGCCGCACCGGGACTGTCGGCTCCGACCGTGGACCGGCTTGCGACGCCCGTCGCGCGCCGTGGCGGGCCTACCGCACGCGGTCCGCGCATGAGTGGCCCGCGCATCGGCGGCCCTGGGTTTCGGGCGCCTCGCATGGTCGGTCCGCGGCTTCGCGTCGGTCCTGGCCCGCGCCGGGTGGTGCCGTTCGCGCGTGGTCCTCGGCACTTCGGCCCGCGCGGGCGCTACCGGTCTCGCGGTCTCTACTTCGCTCCGGCGGTTCCGTATTACTACTACGACGGGCCGTCGTATTATTACGGCGACAGCTGCTACTGGCTGAAGCGGCGCGCCATTCGAACCGGCAGCCGCTACTGGTGGCGTCGCTACTGGCAGTGCCGTCGCGGCTGGTAGCGCGCGGGAACGCCTGCGGCCTTGCCGTAGTGATGAAAAACTGACGACGCCCGCCGGCAGGGATGCTCGGCGGGCGTGCGTCATCTGGGGCCACGCTGGCGGGACCGGACCAGGCTGGTCGGTCCAGCGAAACCGCCGGCTCAGCCCCGCTTCGCGATGGCGACGTAGGGGCGGGGCTCCGGACCGTTGTAGAGCGTCAGCGGCCGGATCAGGATGTTGTTGGCGAGCTGCTCGAGCACCTGCACCGTCCAGCCCGGTACGCGACCGATGGCGAAGATGGGCACGAACAGGTCATTCGGGATCTCGTGCAGGTAATAGATGGCGCCCGAATAGAAATCGACGTTGACGTTGACGCCGTGCCGGGCATACGGCGCCATCTCCTTCACCAACGCCTCAAGGATCTCGTACCACTTCGGCTGGCCCATCTCCTGGCTCAGCTGCTTGACGCCTTCGCGCATATGGCGTGCCCGCGGATCCTCTGCGCGATAGACGCGGTGACCGAAGCCGGTGATCGGCTCCTTGGCCGCCCGCTTGCGCTTGACGAAAGCCGGCACGTTGGCGGGCTCGCCGATCTCCAGCGCCATCTTCATGACGTCCTCGGCCGCGCCACCGTGGGCGGGGCCGGACAGCGCGGCGATGGCGGCGGTGACGGCGGCATGGATGTTGGCGTCGGTGCCGATGACGACGCGGGCCGTGAACGACGAGGCGTTGGAGCCGTGCTCGGCATGCAGCACGAGGTCCTTGTCGAAGAGGGCGGCGGCGTTCTCGCTGGGAACCTCGCCCTTGAGCATCCAGAGGAAGTTGGCGGCATGACCGAGCGCCGGGTCGGCCTCGATCGGCTTGAGGCCGTTGCGGATGCGATCGAGAGCGGCGACGATCATCGGAACCTGCGAGGTGAGCCGCACGCC
>JAGRKR010000403.1 GCA_020442225.1 Hyphomicrobiaceae bacterium
GCTCGGGCTCACCTGCGCCGTAGTCGCCATAATGTTCGAGTTCGCGCTCATGGCTGGCAATCGGCTGGCCATGCGGACGCCCGTGCCCTTCTGGCTGAAACCGACGGCCGGCGGCTTCATGGTCGGTCTGATCGCCCTCGCATTCCCGCAGGTTCTCGGCGTCGGCTACGACGCGACCGACATGGCCCTGAAGCAGCAGTTCCCGCTCATGCTCCTGCTGGCGCTGATCGTCGCCAAGACGGTAGCCACGTCCATCACGCTCGGTTGTCGCTTCGGCGGCGGCGTGTTCTCGCCGTCCCTCTATCTCGGCGCCATGACGGGTTGCGCCTACGGCATCATCGCCACCTCGCTCTTTCCCGAGATGGCCTCGAGCCAGGGGCTCTATGCGCTGCTCGGCATGGGTGGCGTCGCCTCCGCCGTGCTCGGCGCACCGATCTCGACCATGTTGATCATTTTCGAGCTGACGGGCGGCTACGAGATGTCGCTGGCGCTGCTGCTCACGATCTCGATTTCCAACGGCCTGACGCAGGCCGTGCACGGGTCGAGCTACTTCCACTGGCAGCTCTCCTCGCGCGGGCTCTCTCTCCAGGAAGGCCCGCACAAGGAGATCATGCGCAAGCTGTGCGTCCGCGACTTCTTCGTGCCGCTCGAGCCGGGCCAGCATGCGCCGCCCATCGACGCCGACGACGGCACGCCGTGGCTGCTGCCGGGCGACACGGTGGAGCAGGCGCTGCGCACCTTCGACCGCAGCGGCCTGGCGCGCGTCGCCGTCGTTTCCGAGCTCGATTCCCGCATCGTCGTCGGCTGGGCCGATCGCGTCGAGGCGCTCTCGGTCTTCAACAAGGCGCTGATCGACGCCCACGTGGAGGAGCACCGCTAGGCGCGGCTCTCTCTCCCGCAGGATGCGCCAGGCGTCGACCTCACGTACCGGGTTGTGTACCCCCACCCCGTCCTTCTGCATCCCCGGCCGCAGCGGGCTTGTGTGAGCGACGGTGCGGAGAGCCGAGGTCTTTCCTTGTGGCAACACCGCGCATCCGCGAGAGGTGAAGCCCGGGGATCGCCGCGCCTGCCGGCGCGCCGTCCGGGGACGCAAAGTGCGAGGGGAGTGGTGGCGGCCCTGATCCCGGTGACGGGCAGGGGCGACCGACGTGGAAGTGGACCGTGGCCGGCTCTGGTCTATACTCGCCGCCGACCCGCCGGTTGCGTCCTGCACGCCACCCGCCCCACCACAACCGAGTTTCAGAGCACGCCATGGCCCTCGCTTCGAACCGCCCGCTGCTGATCCTGATGCATGCGCGCCCCGAGCCCTACCTCGAGGCGTTGCAGAGCGCCGGCGTCAGCGATGCCGTCGAGGTGGCTGTCGTCGCCCCCGATGTGCGGCCATCGCCCGATCAGCTCGCCCGCGCGGAGATCCTGCTCGCCATGAGCCCGCCGCAAGGCATGCTCGCCGAGATGCCGCGACTTCGCTGGGTGCAGGCCCTCACCGTCGGCGTCGACGGCTGGCTGAAGCGGCCGGACCTGCGGCCCGATCTGCCGCTCGTCGCGGCGCGGGGCACACATCGCGTGCAGATGCCGGAGAACATCCTCGGCGCGCTTTTCCATCTGACCAAGCCGTACATGGCCGCGAGCCTGGACCAGCGCCAGCACACCTGGACCCGGCGCGTCTCGCAGACGCTGGCCGGCAAGACGCTGGCCATCCTCGGACTCGGCGCCATCGGCCGCGAGCTCGCGCGCAAGGCGGCGGCCCTCGAGATGCGGGTCGTCGGCAGCAAGCGCCAGCCCGAGGCCGTGCCACACGTCGATCTCGTGGTTCCCCCCTCGCAGATCGACCGCCTGCTCGGCGAGGCCCACTTCGTCGTGCTGCTGCTGCCGCTGACGCCGGCGACGCGCGACCTGATGAACCGCGAGCGTCTCGCCCGCATGCGCCCGGACGCCGTCCTGATCAATTTCGGACGTGGCGAGCTGATCGTCGATGCCGACCTCGTCGCAGCGGTCACGGACAAGGTCATCAAGGGCGCCGTCCTCGACGTCTTCCGCACCGAGCCGCTGCCCTCCGACCATGCCTTCTGGGGAACGCCCGGCATCACCGTTCTGCCTCACATCGGCGGCCTGCATCCCGACCGTGACGGCATGGTCGGCGCACTGCTCGCCGAGAACGTCGCGCGCTTCCTCGAGGGCCAGCCACTCAAGGAGCTTGTCGACCGCGACCGCGGCTACTGACCTGGCAGAGTCCAGGGTCCGCATGCGATCGGACCCGCGGGACAGAACTTGTGATGATGACCCGGCGGGTGGCCTATGGAAGCAGTCGTAAAGCGCCTGGGGCTCGCCATCTTCGCAACGTCCATCCTGACGAGCGCCTTCCTGCTGTTCGCCGTGCAGCCGATGTTCGCCAAGCTGGTGCTGCCCAGGCTCGGCGGCGCACCGGCCGTGTGGGCGGTGTCGATGTGCGTCTTTCAGGCCCTCCTGCTGGCCGGCTACGCCTACTCCCACCTGCTCGGCTCGCTGCGCAGCACGGGCCTGTCGGCCGGCCTGCATGTTGGCGTCCTGATCTGCGCATTCGTGGCGCTGCCGGTCGGCCTGCCGGCGACGCTCGGCCCGGCCCCGGCGGAGGGCGCGGTGCCATGGCTGGTCGGTGCGCTCGTGCTCGGCGTCGGGCTGCCCTTCTTCGCGCTCGCCGGCAATGCGCCGTTGCTGCAGGCGTGGTTCGCGCGCACCGGCCACCCCGATGCCGCCGACCCCTATTTCCTCTATGGCGC
>JAGRKR010000404.1 GCA_020442225.1 Hyphomicrobiaceae bacterium
CCGAGCCCGATCACGCCCTTGACGAAGCCGGCGAGCAGAAACGTTCCACAGATCGTGGCGAGGGCCTCGAGCGTCCACATGATGCCTCAGGGAGGGCGACGCGAAGGGTGAGGTGGGCAGCGTCGCATGCGGCGAAGTGCCGGGCAAGCGTCCTGCGCCAGATCAGCAGGGGGGTGTTTACTCGCTCTCTTGTTGCGGCAACACTTGTGGTCAAATGATTCGCGGGGGGCTGCGATGAGCAAGTCGTTGTGGGCGGCGGAAAGCCGCCTGAAGAGCATTCTCTGCGACAGTTATCGTTTCCAGATACCTGTCTATCAGCGGCCCTACTCCTGGACCACGGAGGAGACCGCGCAACTTCTCGACGACCTGCTGGAAGCCTTCGAGGAGGCCGCCGAAGGACAGGACGATGAGGCGCCGCCCTATTTCCTCGGCAGCGTGGTGCTGATCAAGGAGCCGGATAACCCGCTCTCCGACATCGTGGACGGGCAACAGCGCCTGACGACGCTGACGATCCTGCTGGCGGTTCTGCGCGATCTCGCCAGCCGCGACGAGACCGAGAACCTGCACGCATTCATCTGGGACCGCGGCAATCCCTACAAGGGATCGACCGCGCACTACCGCCTCAATCTGCGCGAGCGCGATGCCGACTTCTTCCGCACGCATGTGCAGGAGAACGGAGCGACGGTCCGGCCGCCCGAGAGGGACGACGACCTGACGGACGCGCAACGCCGCATCATCGAGAACCGCGACCTGCTGCGCGAGTACCTGGGCCGGCTCTCGGACGGAGATCGTACGCTCCTGGCCAAGTTCGTGCTGCAGAGCTGCTCCCTCGTGGTGGTCGGCGCCGTCGATCAGGAGGCGGCGGTCCGCATCTTCTCCATCCTCAACAATCGTGGGCTCAATCTGTCGCCGACGGACATCCTCAAGGCACAGATCATTCGCGGCTGGAGCGAGACGGAGCAGCAGCGCTACACCAAGGTCTGGGAGGACATGGAGGACGCGCTGGGGCGCACGCAGTTCCTCAAGCTGTTCTCCTACCTGCGCGCCATGTACCTGGATCATCGCAAGGACCAGACGCTCGTCCGCGACGTTCTCTCCATCATCCAGATGCGCTACACCTCGGGCCAGCACTTCATCGACGCCACGCTGCTGCCGGCGTCGGCGCACCTGAGCCACGTGCTGGCCGCGACGCTGCCGGCGCCGCACGGATCGGATGCCGTCAATCGTGCGCTGCGCCGGCTCAACCGCATCGAGAACTCGGACTGGGTGCCGCCGGCGCTCGTCTGGTTCACCGAGCAGGCGCCCGAAGGCACGGCCGATTTCGCGCGCGCTCTGGAGCGGCTTGCCTATGGACTTCTGCTCTGCCGGGCGCCGGAGAACGAGCGCAAGAAGCGGTATCTCGAGGTCGTCGCGGCGATCGACCGTGGCGAGGCTCTGACGCCGACCTCGCCGCTGCATCTGCGCACCGACGAGAAGCGCAAGGCCATGCGCACGCTCACCGGCCGCATCGCCGATGAGCTGCGGCCTCCTGCGGTGCGCGCCATCCTGCTCGCCCTCGAGGAGGAGGTGTCGGGCCGCGAGGTCGAGTCCCGCATGGAGCGGGCGTCACTGGAGCGGGTGCTGCCGAAGGATCCGCCCGTCGGCAGCCTCTGGCTCAAATGGTATCCCTTCAAGGGGCAGCGCGAGCGCTGGACGGATGCCCTCGGCAATCTGTTCCTGGTGCCGCAGAAACGGGCGCCGTATTCGTCGCGCTGGGAGTTCGACAAGAAGATCAGGCACTATCAGGCAAAGCCCGGCGTGCGCGATCTCGTGCAGTTCCAGCAGGTCGCCATGTCGCCGACCTGGGAGCAGGGCGAGCTGGAGCGCCGCCACAAGCACCTGATCGGCTTCATCACACGCATGTGGGAACTCGGACCCGTGCCCGGCGCCCAGCAGGCCGCCGAGCCGGGGGCAGGCGGATCGGCCATCGCCAGCCTGAAGCGTCGCGCCGTGGCAGGCTCCGGCGGCTGACGGCCTCGGCTCTACTCCGCCGCCGACGTCAGCTCGCCCGCCAGCGCCTTGGCGATCAGGGTGCGTGTCTCGGCGACGCCATAGAGCGCGATGAACGAGCCGAAGCGCGGTCCCTGCGAGGAGCCGAGCAGCACCTCGTAGATCGTCTTGAACCAGTCGCGCAACGCCTCGGCGTAGCCCATGGTCTTGCCGGTCTCGTAGACGAGCGTCTGCAACTCCTCGGCGCTGGCGCCGGGCGCGAGGCTGGCCAACCCGCTGTCGAGCGCGCTCAGAGCCGCCCGCTCCTTGTCGTCGGGCAGGCGGAACCGCTTAGTCGGCCTGACGAAGTCCCGATAGTAGGCGATGGCGTAGCCGACGAGATGATCGAGCGCCGGGTAGCTCTCGGGTGTGGCACCCGGCGCATAGCGGCCGATGAAGCCCCACAG
>JAGRKR010000405.1:0-824 GCA_020442225.1 Hyphomicrobiaceae bacterium
CCGGGCTTCAGATCGGCGATGTAGGGCGTGCGCTTGAACACGTCCGCCACATCGAACAGATCGAAAGCGATGCCCGCCTCGTGGGCGATGGCCGGCAGATGCAGCGCGGCATTCGTCGAGCCACCGGTGGCGGCGACGATCGTGGCGGCATTCTCGAGGGACTTGCGGGTGACGATGTCGCGCGGACGCAGCCCATCGGCCAGCATCCTCATGACCGCCTGCCCGCTGGCGAGCGCATAGGCGTCGCGGCTCTCGTAGGGCGCCGGTGCGCCGGCCGAACCGGGCAAGGCGATGCCGAGGGCCTCGGAGACACAAGCCATGGTGTTGGCCGTGAACTGGCCACCGCAGGCGCCGGCACCGGGGCAGGCCACACACTCGAGCTCGTGCAGATCCTCGTCCGACATGTTGCCGGCGGAGTGCTGGCCGACGGCCTCGAAGACGTCGACGACCGTGACGTCGCGCCCTTTGAAGGTGCCCGGCAGGATCGAGCCGCCGTACATGAAGACGCTGGCCACGTTGAGGCGCACCATCGCCATCATGACGCCCGGCAGCGACTTGTCGCAACCGGCGATGCCGACCATGGCGTCGTAGCAATGGCCGCGCATGGTCAGCTCGATGGAATCGGCGATCACTTCGCGGCTGACCAGCGACGACTTCATGCCCTGGTGGCCCATGGCGATGCCGTCCGTCACCGTGATCGTGCAGAACTCGCGCGGCGTGCCGCCGGCCTTGTCCACGCCCTGCTTGGCGGCCTGGGCCTGACGCATCAGCGCGATGTTGCACGGCGCCGCCTCGTTCCAGCAGCTCACCACACCCACGAACGG
>JAGRKR010000405.1:863-3519 GCA_020442225.1 Hyphomicrobiaceae bacterium
TAGGAGCGGTGCGGCGCGCGCTCCGGTCCTTCGGTGACGTGTCGGCTGGGCAGCTTCGATTTGTCGAACGACTTCGCGTCCATTCCTTGCGGTCTCGTCTCTTGGCCCCCTGCTTGTCAGCGCGCCGAACCGTGCCGCCTCGCGACGAGCGAGGGTGCATCGGCGCGGCGCTTGCTGCGCAGGCCTCAGGCAGTGTCGTTATGGGTGCCGATCCGGTGCGGGCAGAAGGCTCGAAACCAGCGACGACTCCCGTGCGTGATGGTCTGTATCCTGGAAAGGGTTTGTGGCACAAACGCGGCACCATAAGCCAAGGTTTGTGGCTTCATGGCCACATCTTGAAACGAACCTTAATCAATTGTCGCCCGGCATCAGGCGCAAGGGTGACGGCGGCTGCCGCAGCATGCCGAAACCTCGCAGCGGATCAGAGAGTTAGCAAGAAACCAGACTAGCCAGGCACGCGCTGACTGAGCATCGCGGCGTCGCGGCGCGTGAGCAACCGCACGAGGCGGAGCACGGCGGCTCCCATGGCCACCGCAACCGCCGGCGCGGCGAAAGCACCGGCGACAGCGAGCACGATATCCAATCCCTCGGGCTCGACCGCCAGCAGAGACATCAAACCGTTGCCACGCGTCAGCACGGCGCTTCCGACGAAGCCCGCCACGAACGCAAGCAAAACGGCAACCAGGGCTTTACGCATTACACATCCCCGTCGCGTGTTCTTGTCGTTGACAGCGTTGAGGCTAGCGGCCCAGTTCGGCGTCGACTTGGCTCAACTGCGGCGATTCGGCGGCAGCGTGCAGAAACACCGTTGCCGCCAGGGTGGCGCCGTGCCGCTGTGCGTCAGCCCGCGGACATGATCCCCGCAGCGAGCCAGCCCCCATCCACGGCGAGCACGTGGCCCGTCACGTAGGAGGCCTCGTCACAGGCGAGGAAGGCGATCGCCGCGGCGATCTCCTCGGGCTCGGCATAACGGGCGAGCGGCACGGTCGCATTGAAGGCGGCGCGGGTTCCCTCGCCATGTCCGGCCCGCACCATCGGCGTGTCGACCGGCCCCGGCGCCACGGCGTTGACGCGGATCCGGTGCGGGGCGAGTTCCACCGCCATCACCCGGGTCATGACCACCACCGCGCCCTTCGACGCACCATAGGCGGTGCGTGAGTAGTTGCCGCGAAAGCCGGAGATCGAAGCGATGTTCACGACCGCGCCCCACCCCGCCACATCGGCCTGCGTGAACCGCTTGGCGAACGCATGCACCATGCCGGCCGTGCCAGTGACGTTGACGTCGAGCAGACGGCGCATGCGTTCCGTCGAAAGCTCGAGCACGGTCTCAGCCAGAAGCACGCCGGCGCAATTGACGAGGATGGAAGGCCGCCCCTCGCCGGAGAACGCCTCGGTCATGAGGCGCTCGACCTGGCCCTGGTCCGTCACATCCAGCACCGAGGCGGCGGCGCTGCCCCCCTTGGCGGCGATCGCCGCTGCGGCTTCGGCGATCCGCGCCGCATCGATATCCGCGAGGATCACGTGCGCGCCCTCGGCGGCCAGCCGTTCGGCTGTGGCGAGGCCGATACCGCTGCCCCCTCCCGTAATGACGGCGATCTTGTCGGCAAACCGCTTCATGTCTTTCCATCCTGCAGCGTGGCGCTGAAGCACCAGCGCCCCAGCCCCGCCATATCGCTCCCATTGACTCACCGCCAGCTTACGCCACCTTTGCAGACACACGCAGCCGCATCCCGGAGATGCTCCGCTATGCAGCGATCAACGGCAAGGCCAATGCCACGGCGGATCCCATGAGAAAGCGGCTCGTCGCGCTGCTGACCATCGCCGCGGTGATGCTGGCCCTGCTCGCGGCCTGGCCGTTCGTGAGTGCCGGACGCCTCAAGCTCGCCATCCGCACCGGCGATGTCGCCACCGTCGAGCAAGGGGTGGACTGGCCGCGCGTCAAAGCCACCCTCAAGGCGTCTCTTCTGCGCATGGCGCAGGCCGAGCCGCGGCCCGACGCGCCACGACCCGGGGTCTTCCGGCGCATGGCGCGGCGCATCACCGGCGCCGTCGCTCCCTCGCTCATCTCCCGCACGCTCGACAGCTATGGCACGGCGGAGGCGTTGGTCGCCCTCGACGCCCAGCGCAGACGCTGGTCCGAGCGGCTCGGCCGGCCGGAGCCGAAAGGGCTGATCGCCAAGAGCGCCGATCTCTGGCGCCGGTTGCGCCACGTGTCCTTCAAGGGACCGGCACGGGTCGAGATCACCATAGCCACGCGCAGCGATCCTCGCCGCCACACGCGCAGCGTCTTCGAGCTCAGGGGCTGGCGCTGGATCCTCACCGAGATGCACATCGAGCGCGCCGCGACGGCGCCCGCGGCCGACAAGGGCTGAGCCGCAGTCGACCGCCTCAGCCGCTGGCAGAGATGCGCGCCAGCGCGGCCGACAGACGCTCGACCGTCGCCACGAAATCGACGCGGCGCTCGCGCTGCTCCTCCACGACCTCTTCCGGCGCCCGCGCCAGGAACTGCGCATTGGCCAACTTGTCGTCGATCTTGCGAATCTCGCCCTGGAGCTTCTGCTGCTCGCGCTTCAGCCGCGCCACCTCGGCCGCGATGTCGATGATGCCGGCCAGCGGCAGGGCCACCGTCGCCTCGTCGATCACGAATTGCGCCGAG
>JAGRKR010000406.1 GCA_020442225.1 Hyphomicrobiaceae bacterium
TCTGCGCAAGCCGTTCAACGACGCCCGCGTGCGTCGCGCTCTGAGCCTGGCGCTCGATCGTTGGGGTGGCTCCGCCTACCTCTCCAAGATCGCCATCGTGAAGACCGTGGGCGGCATCGTGTTCCCCGACCATCCGCTGGCAGCGACCAAGGCCGAGCTGCAGAAGATCGCCGGGTTCTGGCCCGACCATAAGAAGTCGCAGGCCGAGGCTCGCCGACTGCTGAAAGAGGCCGGCGTGCCGAACCTGAAGTTCGTGCTGGCCAACCGTGCGGTCGACCAGCCCTACACGATTGTCGGCACGTGGCTGATCGACCAGTGGAAGCAGGTCGGACTGTCCGTTACACAGACGACGCAGGCGACCGGCCCGTTCTGGGACACGCTGCGCAACAAGAAGGACTTCGACGTCGCGCTCGAGTTCAACTGCAAGTCCATCGTCAACCCGCTGCTCGACGTCGCCAAGTACACGTCGGGTGCCGGCGACAACTACGGCTCCTACAAGGACGCCAAGGTGGATGCGCTGTGGCGTGAGATGAACCAAGTCGCCGATCCCAAGAAGCAGCGCGAGCTGATGCGGGCTATGGAGAAGCGCGTCCTCGAGGAGGAGGCCCTGAGCTTCCCGACACTCTGGTGGCACCGCATCATCGTGCACCGCTCGTACATGAAGGGCTGGAAGGTCAGCCCGAGCCACTACCTCAATCTCGACATGGCGAACGTCTGGATCGAGAAGTAGGTCGCGGCTCTTCGACGATAGGCGTGGCGGCTGTCCTTCCGAGAGCGGCCGCCACGCTTCCATCTAGGTCATTTCAGCGCTTCAGACCGGACAGAGCATGCTTCAGTACCTGATCAAGCGAATTCTCCTGACGATTCCCACCCTGATCGGGGCGGCGATCCTCGTCTTCGGTCTGTTGCGGCTCATTCCGGGCGACATCTGCGAGCTGCGGATGGTCGGCACGGGCGGCGTCTTCGACGAGCGCGCCCTGGCCATCTGCCGGCAGGAGATCGGCGTCGACCAACCGATCTACGTGCAGTTCTTCCGCTTCATCGTCGGCTTCTTCACCTTCGATTTCGGCAACTCGATGTGGACCGGCCGTCCCATCATCGAGGAGGTCGCCCTGCGGTTCCAGCTTTCGCTCCAGGTCGCCATCATGGCGACGCTGACCGCCATGTTCATCTCGATCCCGCTCGGCGTCATCTCCGCCGTCAAGCAGAACACCTGGATCGATTACGTCGTGCGCTTCTTCTCCATCGCCGGCATCGCCATGCCCTCCTTCTGGCTGGGCATCCTGATCATCATGGGCATCCTCTATGTGACCCAGAGCCTGATCGGCCAGCCGTGGATGCCACCGATCCGCTACGTACCGATCTGGGTCGATCCCATTTACAACCTGTCGATGCTGATCTGGCCGGCGCTGGCGACGGGTTACCGCTATTCCGCCGTGACCACGCGCATGACTCGCTCGGCGCTGCTCGAGGTGCTGCGTGAGGACTACGTTCGCACGGCCCGCGCCAAGGGCCTGCTCGAGAAGATCATCATCCGCCGCCACGCGCTGAAGAACTCGCTGCTGCCGGTGGTGACGCTGTTCGGCATCGAGTTCGCCTTCCTGATGGGCGGCCTCGTCGTGACCGAGCAGGTGTTCAACCTGAACGGTCTCGGCAAGCTGTTCGTCGAATCCGTGTCCAACCACGACTACGCCATGACGCAGACCCTGGTGATGCTGGTTGTGACCATCTTCGTGCTCACCAACTTCCTGGTCGATCTCATCTATGCGTGGCTCGACCCGCGTATCCGTTATCGTTGAGAGGCGCCATCATGCCCACGACCTCTGAAGTCGCCGTCGCTGCAGACATCGAAGAGCTCACGGCAAAGCGTTCGTTCTGGCAATCGCTCGTGCGGACCGCGCGCAAGCAGCCCGTCGGCGCCGTCGGCGCTGTGCTGGTGCTGCTGATGGTCATCGCGGCGGTCTTCGCGCCGGTGCTCTCGAGCTACGATCCGACCGCGAACAACTTTGCGGACATGCACCAGCCGCCGAGCTGGGAGCATCTGCTGGGCACCGACCAGTTCGGTCGCGATATCTTCGCGCGCATCCTCTATGGCGCGCGAACGGCCCTCTTCGTCGGCTTTGCAGCCTCCTTCATCGGCGGCGGTGTTGGCCTCGTGCTCGGCGTCTCCAGCGCCTATTTCGGTGGCCGTTTCGATCTGATCTTCCAGCGCGTCATGGACGTGTTCATGGCCTTCCCGCTGATCATCATGGCGCTGGCCGTCGTCTCCATCGCGAGCAGCATCGAGATGCTGAAGGAGATCCCGAGCTCGGTTCCGGTCATCATCGCCATCATCGTGCCCTTCATCCCGCGCTGCGCACGCGTGGTGCGCTCGAGCGCGCTCTCGGTGCGCGAGATGCCCTACGTGGACGCCGCGCGCGCGAATGGCTTCTCGCACTCGCGCATCGTGCTGCGGCACATGGTGCCGAACGTGATGGCGCCCTTCCTGATCATGCTGACCGCCTTCGTCGGGCAGGCCATTCTTCTCGAGGCTTCGCTCTCGTACCTCGGTCTCGGCGTGCAGGAGCCGACGCCGGCGTGGGGGCTGATGCTCAGGGGTGGCGCCGAGGAGTACGCGCTGAGCGCGCCGTGGATCGCCATCTTCCCGGGTCTTGCGATCACGTTGGCCGTGTTCGGCTTCAACCTGTTCGGCGATGCGGTGCGCGACGCGCTCGATCCGAAGTTGCGATCGCAATAGTCCACCGGACAAATCGTTGACCTCTGCGAAGGCGGCCCTCGAGGCCGCCTTCGTCGTTTCCGGCAGGCATCATGCCGTCCGCTGCGGCGCCCCAGGCTTTTCGGCGCTTCGTCCCTGCGCGAAAGCGCACGCTCATGCAGTGTGTCGGCGCCCGACGGGGTGGCGCGATGGCAAGGGTGCAGGCCCGGCCATCCGGATCGCCGCAACTTTTAATTTGCGCTTTCGAGACGGTTCCGCTTTTCGCCGGTCCCAATCCGGAGGTATCGTCAGGTGCGGCAAAATGCCCAAGAACGTCCGGACCATTGAGACCGGACCGAAGCGTGTCCCGGCCGCAGCCGAGGGCGATGGCCCGAAACGGTGGCGGACCGGGATTGGAGGACGCAAGGAGGAGTAGC
>JAGRKR010000407.1:0-441 GCA_020442225.1 Hyphomicrobiaceae bacterium
TGCACCTCGCCTTGCGCCTGCGCGACACACGTGCCGCGCGTCCTGTCATGACGATAGCCAGTCCGGCCGGGCGGGGGTGTTGATCTCCATCAAGCGGCCGACCACGCATTTCGCTTGCGGTGCCGCGTGGCTCGGTTAGCGTCAACGTCGAGACGGCCAAGTGGGACGTGCAACGGAGGATATCCATGACGATCTACCTGCACACCCGCGTGCGCACCACCCCGCTCGCCTGGTCGTCCGTTGCCACCACGCTCGCCGCGCGCTTCGCGGAGGGCGGCGCGCGTGACGGCGAGACGCTCTACGGCATCTGGCGCAGCCAGATCGGCCGGCCGCGCGACGAGCTCACGGTGATGACGACCTGGCCCGACGGCGGCGACGCTGCTGCCGCGCTCGCTCAGCGCCTCGCCGGCATCGACGGCGTCCACCAGCAGTCCTCGGTCG
>JAGRKR010000407.1:562-7179 GCA_020442225.1 Hyphomicrobiaceae bacterium
GGCGCCTGGCCGGGGTTCGAGTCGGCATACGATTCCCAAGTCATCGGTCTCTGGCGTGCCACCGGGCTGCCCGGCGCACAGGAAACCAGCGTGCGCAGCCTGCTGATGACGCGCCGCCCCGATCTCGCGATGTGGGAGCGCTCGAAGATCCCGCAGGGCGGAGCGGAGGCCGAGGTGCGACGCAAGCTCAGCCGACGCTACGACCTGTGCACCGATACCGTCGTGTTCACGACCACGCTGCTCACGGCCAGTGATCACGCGGATACCGCGCGCTGGACCTGACGCGCCGGAAGCGGCGCGTTGACCGGCAGTGGCCGTGGCACGATGAGCGGCATCGCCTGCACCTCCGGCGCCGACATCCCGGTTGAAACCTTTCAGCCAATGGTGCATCGTCGTCGCAACCGGCCACCAAAAACACGAGCCGGAACGGGTGGAATCGATGGAGCTCATTGACCTTCATTCCCATTGGGGAACCGAGCGTGGGTACGTGCTGCGCAGCAGCGCAGAGCTCGATCAGCAGCACAACACCTGGAAATCGAAGCCGAGCTATCACACCGAAGAGGAGATGGCGGCTTATTTCCGCGCCAACGGCGTGAGGGCCATCCTCGATTTCAGCTTCACCAAGTCGCTGCCCATCTCCGAGATGCGCGGATATCACGACTATGCCATCGAAACGCAGCGCAAATTCCCGCACGAGATCCTCGGCCACTGGTTCCAGTTTGATCCACGCGTCGGCAAGGACGCTGTCGCCGAATACAGGCGCATGCTCGACATCTGCCCCGGCTTCGTCGGGCTCGGCGTCGCTTCGGGGACCATCGGGGTGCCGGCGGGCGATCCGCTCTGGTTTCCTTTCTATGAGCTGTGCATCGAGGCGAGACGGCCGGCTCTGATCTTCGTCGGCACCACGGGCCTCGGCGCAGGGCTAAGGGGCGGCAAGGGCGTGCGACTCGACGATGGCCACCCGCGGCATCTCGACGAGGTGGCAGCGCGCTTTCCCGATCTCGACATCGTCGCCGGCCGACCGGCTTGGCCCTGGCAGGACGAAATGATTGCCATCCTCCTGCACAAGGCGAACGTCTGGTTCGAGCTGCACGGCTGGTCGCCCAAACACCTGACGCCGGCGCTGAAACGCGATATCTCCCGCCGTCTCAAGGACCGCGTGATGTTCGGCGCCGACTATCCGCTCTTTACCTATGAGCGCTTGGTCGGCGATTGGAGGGCGGACGGCTATTCCGACGAAATCCTCGATAAGATCTTCATAGGAAACGCCCGCCGCTTCCTCGCCACCTACGGGATCACGGTATGAACCTCGGCCTTGCGGGCAAGGTCGCACTCGTCGGCGGAGCAAGCCAGGGCATCGGCTACGCCATCGCCCGCCTGCTGGCGGCGGAAGGCATGTCACTCGCCATCGCCGCCCGCAGGGAACCGGCTCTGCTGGCGGCACGCGACCGGATCGTCGGGGAGACCGGTGCCGCCGTGCTGGCCGTGCCGACCGATCTCAGAAGCGCGGAGAGTTGCACCACCTTCGTCACTGCCGCGGCGGAGCGCTTCGGGCGCATCGACGCGCTCGTGAACAACGACGGCGCACCACCGCTCGGCCGCATCGAGCGCTTCGAGGATGGCGACTGGACCAAGGCGGTGGACCAGAACCTGATGAGCGTGGTGCGCATGGTGCGCGCCTGCCTGCCGCACATGCGCGCTGCCGGCGGCGGGCGCATCGTCAACATCACGGCACTCTCAGCGCTACAGCCGATGCCGGAGTTCGGCCTTTCCGTTGCGACCTGGGCCGGCGTCATCGGTCTCGCCAAGACGCTCTCGCTCGAGATCGCCGCCGACAACATCACAATCAACACGATCTGCCCCGGCCGCATCCGCACCGAGAGGCTGGACAAGGTCTACGGCAAGCTCGCCAAGGATGCTGGCAAGGACGTGTCGACACTTTACGCCGACCTCGCGAAGGAGGTGCCGTTGAAGCGCCTCGGCGAGCCGGACGACATCGCCGGCATCGTCGCCTTTCTCGTCTCGAATTACGGCGGCTACATCACCGGCACGACGACGGCCGTGGACGGCGGTCGGCGCACATCATTGCTCTGAGGACACCCACACTCATGTACACGGGTCCGGTTCCGCACTTCTGGTCATCGTTCGACGTCGCGGCAACCATCCAGGAGTACTGCCCGCCGCCGCTCTTCTTCGAGCGCATCCACAAGATGCCACGCGCAGCGCTGCGCGCGGTTCAGGAGAAGCGGTTCCTCGAACTCATGGAGCGCGGCTGGAAAATCCCTTTCTTCAAGCGCCACTGGCAGGCGGCCGGACTCGAGCCCGGCGACATCCGCTCGCTCGCGGACTTGAAGAAGCTGCCGCCCTACGACGTGGACGACATCAGGAAGAGCATCGAATCGAAGCCGCCCTGGGGCGACTTCCTCGGCATCGATCCCACCATGGGCATGCCTATGGTGCTGCAGACGAGCGGCGGCACGACCGGCCTGCCGCGTCCGCAGATCTACGCACCGAGAGACCGCGAGATCATGGGCATCCTCGGTGGTCGCCGGCTGGCGATGCACGGGGTGCAGCCGGGCGACGTCGTGCAGAGCACCTACTCGCTCAATCTCTCCAACGGCGGCTTTGCCGCGCGCGAGGCACTCTGGAAATACTCCGGAGCGCTGCCGGTGATGACAGGCTCGGGCAATGCCACGCCGACGCGACGGCAGATCGAGATCATGAAGGCCTGGGGCGTCAACGTGCTGCTCGGCTTTCCCTCCTACGTCCGCCATCTCGCCCAGGTTGCGCGCGACGAGATGGGCATCGAGCCGCGCTCGCTCAATCTGAAACTCATCGGCTCCCACATCGGCATGGAGGACCGCGCCGGCATAGAGGAGCTGTGGGGCGCACGCTGCCAGGACATGTACGGCACGAACGAGGCCGGCGTCATCGCCTGTGACTGCGATCACCGCATGGGCATGCACGTGCAGGAGGATGCCACCATCGTCGAGATCATCGATCCCGAGACGGGCAAGGACGTGCCGGACGGCGAGCGCGGCACGATCTATCTGACGACGCTCTTCAAGCACTACGGTCCGCAGATCCGCTTCAACATCAATGACATTTCGGCGTGGATGGCGGGCGAGTGCGCCTGCGGCGGCAGCCAGCGGCGCATCGAGCGCATTTTCGGGCGCGGCGACAACATGGTGAAGCTGCGCGGCGTCAACATCTTTCCCGAGGCGATCGGTGCGCTTGTCGCCGAGGACGCGAGATCGACGGGCGAGTACTTCTGCATCGTCGATCGCGTGGGCGCCTCCGGCCGCGAGGAAATGACCGTGCTCGTCGAAGTCAGGGGCGACGATATCGATCGGGCGAGCCTGCAGGCCGCGCTCGAGGCTCGCTTCAAGGACGCGCTCGGGGTCAAGATCGAGGCGCGCCCGATGGCACGGGGAGAGCTTGACCCCTTTACCGGCGTCTCACAGACGTCCAAGATCAAGCGTCTGCTCGACAAGCGCAGATCGGCTACCGATCCGGCGACGGGAGCCACATGAAGATCGCGCTCATCAGGCTGGCTCTGCTCGTCATCGTGCTCGCCCTCTGGCAGCAGGTTCCGGATCGGCTGACATTTTTCCTCAGCCGACCATCGGATATCGCCCAGAGCCTGTGGAGCCTGGTCGCCGACGGCAGCCTGTTCCGGCACATGGGCATTACGGCCATGGAGGCGGGCCTCGGCTTCTTTGCCGGCGGCGTGCTCGGCACACTGGTCGGCCTGCTCATGGGACGCATCAAGATCCTGGCCGACGTCGTCGATCCCATCCTGATGGCGCTCTACAGCCTGCCCAAGGTGGCGCTGGCGCCGCTCTTCGTCATGTGGTTCGGCATCGGCATCACCATGAAGATCGTATTCACGGCGGTCATCGTCTTCTTCCTGGTGTTCTTCAACACCTACACGGGCGTGCGCCACGTCAGCCGCGAGCAGATTACCGTCTTGCGCCTCATGGGAGCCAACGAGTGGCATCTGATGACCAAGGTCGTGATCCCCGCGGCGTTCACCTGGATCTTCGCGGGCCTGCGGCTGTCCGTGCCCTACGCGCTGATCGGGGCGATCGTGGCGGAGATCATCGCCGCCAATCGCGGGCTCGGCTATCTCGTGGCCCACGGCGCGGCGCAATTCGACACGGCCGCCGTGTTCGCGGCCCTGATCGCCATCATCATGCTGGCCGTAGCGCTCAATTTCTCCGTGAAAGTCATCGAACGCTGGCTGATGCCGTGGAAGTCGGCAGAAGATCAGCGCGAACTCGTCGTCTAAGATCTGAGCCCCAGGCCAAATCCGGGAGGAGCGAAAAAATGCGAGCTTTGAAACTCTGCCTGACCGCAGCACTTGCCGCAGCCTTGGCAACGTCGTTCGGTACGATCTCGGCGCGAGCAGCCGACAAGGTCATCATCGCCCAGCCGAGCCACGGCTTCCTCTACCTTCCGGTCTACGTCGCCCGCGGCAAGGGCTTCTTCAAGGAGGAGAACATCGATCTCGACGTGCAGGTCTTCGCAGGCGGTGCTCCGGCCATGGCAGCCGTCATCTCGGGCAATGCCCACATCTACACCGGCGTCCCCTCAACCCCGATCAAGGCCTATGCCAAGGGCCAGCCCGTGCGGATCTGGGCAGCGATGATGGGACAGATCGGATCGAACTTCGTGATCCAGGGCGACATCGCCAAGCGCCTGAAGCTGACACCACAGACCTCGCCCGACGATCGCATCAAGGCGCTCAAGGGTCTCACCATCGGCATCAACGGCCCCGGCAGCTCGCTGGACCAGCTCATCCGCTATTTCCTGCGCAACGTCGGCATGAACCCCGATCGTGACGTGACGATCACGCCGATCGGTGCGGCCGGCTCGGCCATGGTCGCCGCCTTCGGCCAGAAGCGCGTCGACGCCTTCATGTTCTCCTCCCCGACCAGCGATTTCGCCATCAAGCTGCATGGCGCTTACATGCTCTTCAACCTCGCGAAGGGCGAGTATCCGCCGCTGGATGGCTTCCTTTACGTCAGCTTCAACTCGCGCGCTGACTGGCTCGAGAAGAACCCGGACGTAGCACGCCGCGTGGCGCGGGCGCTCTGGAAAGGCATGAAGCTAATGCGTGAGAACCCCAAGGAAGCCGCCGAGGTGGTGCGCAAGTTCTTCCCGAAGATGGACAAGGAGACGTTCGACCTTGCCTGGGAAGGCACGCGCCACGCGTTCCCGGCGACGCCGGCGCTCAAGCGCTCGCAGGTGGAGCGGGCGCTGAAGTTCCTCGCCGACACAGAAGGCAAGGCACCGCAGGTCGACATCGAGAAGGTCTACACATCCAAGATCGTCGAGGCTGCCGCCAAGGATATGAAGTAGGTGGCCACTGTCGACGACACCGGAGACCTGGAGGACGATGCGCAGTGACCACGAGCGAGCCGCTGATCGTCTTCCAGGGCATCTCCAAGGTGTTCGAGACCGCGAGTGGGTCCGTAACCGCGGTGCGTGATGTCAATCTCACGGTGGCGCGCGCCGAGTTCGTGACGCTGGTCGGCCCGTCGGGATGCGGCAAGTCCACGCTGCTCAACATGACGGCTGGCCTCTTCAAGCCGACGGAGGGCCAGGTGTCTTACTCCGGCATGCCGGTGCCGGAGTACAACCGCAAGGTCGGCTACATGACCCAGAACGATCATCTCCTGCCCTGGCGGGACGTGGTCGGAAACATTCGCGTGCCACTCGAGATTCGCGGCACACCGACCAAGGAGGCGCACGAGCGGGTCGGTGAGTTGATCGAGCTCGTCGGCCTCGCCGGCTTCGAACGTGCCTACCCGACACAGCTCTCAGGCGGCATGCGCAAGCGCTGCGCCCTGGCGCGCGTGCTCGCCTACGATCCGGAAACGCTGTTAATGGACGAGCCCTTCGGGGCGCTCGATGCGCAGCTCCGGCTCGCCATGCAGATCGAGATTCGCCGCCTCGCCTTGTCGCTCGGCAAGACGGTGATGTTCGTCACGCATGACCTCGACGAGGCGGTTGCGCTGGCTGACCGCTGCGCCGTATTCAGCGCCCGGCCCGGCACCATCGTAAAGACCGTCGACGTGCCGCTGCCTCGCGACCGCGATCTGATGCGGCTGCGGCGCAACCGCGCCTATACCGATCTCACAGCGGAGCTCTGGGAGCTTCTCTCCCCCGCCGCCTTCACGGATGCCTCCGACCGTGATCGCGCCGGATCGGCATAGCCCGTCGCGACTTTGCGGGGGTGCGCTCGCCTCCGCGGCCCGCGCCTACCCGACGACGCCGATGTACCAGGGTATGAACTCGTGGCGGCCGAGGCCCAGCAGCTCGCTCTTGGTCGGCTTGCCCGAAGCGGTCGCAAGCATAAGCTCGAAAATTCGCTGCCCCATCTCCTCGATCGAGACATCGCCATCGAGGACCTCGCCGCAGTTGATGTCCATGTCCTCCTCCATGCGGCGGTACATGGGCGTATTCGTCGCGAGCTTGAGCGAGGGAGCGGGAACGGAGCCGAAGCACGAGCCGCGCCCGGTGGTGAAGGCGACGAGGTTTGCGCCCCCGGCGATCTGGCCGGTCGCGGACACCGGATCGAAGCCGGGCGTATCCATGAACACGAAGCCCTT
>JAGRKR010000408.1 GCA_020442225.1 Hyphomicrobiaceae bacterium
GAAATCTCGTCGATGTCGAAGAAGACGGCGCCGGGTATGTGCTCGGCGAGATACTCGCGGTGTGGATCACGGGCGGCGGTCGGCAAGTGCCACGAGCCGTCGAGGACGATGAGATCGGGCGCGGTGAGATGCTCCGCGAGCCAGGTTGTGCTGACCAGGCATTTCCCGGCGATGTTGGGCATGGATGCGGTTTCCCCAGTTTCCAGTGACGACGGCCGGCCGCTGTGGCCGACACTCGGGTTCAGCTTGCCTCGGGATCGACGAAGACGGCCGGGACGTCGGGCGTGCGCTCGAGCCAGTCCGGAACCGGCAATCCCTTCGAGCGCAGGAAGGCAGGATTGAACAGCTTGGACTGATAGNNTGCCGTAGTCGCACAGGATGGTCACGATGGTGTGGCCGGGGCCGAGCGTCTTGGCGAGCCGGATCGCGCCGGCCACGTTGACACCGCTCGAGCCGCCGAGGCAGAGGCCTTCCTCGATCAGCAGATCGAAGACGATCCGGCAGACTTCCGCGTCGTCGATCAGGTACGACTCGTCCGGACGGAAGCCCTCGAGGTTGCCGGTGATGCGCCCCTGACCGATGCCTTCCGTGATCGAGGACCCCTCGGCCTTGAGCTCGCCGGTCGTGTAGTAGCTGTGCAGGGCGGCGCCGTGGGGGTCGGCCAGCGCGACTTTGATGTCGCTGCGCCGCTGCTTCAGTCCCATGGCGACGCCGACGAGCGTGCCGCCCGTGCCGACCGCGGAGACGAAGCCGTCCACCTTGCCGTCCGTATCGCGCCAGATCTCCTGCGCGGTCGTCTCGATGTGTGCCTGGCGGTTGGCGACATTGTCGAACTGGTTGGCCCAGATGGCGCCGTTCGCCTCGCGCGCCGCCAGCGTCTCGGCGAGGCGGGCGGAGTATTTCACATAGTTGTTGGGGTTCTTGTAGGGGACGGCCGGCACCTCGACCAACTCCGCACCCATGAGGCGCAGCGTATCCTTCTTCTCGATCGACTGCGTCTCGGGAATGACGATGACGGTACGAAAGCCCAGGGCATTGCCGAGAACCGTCAGGCCGATGCCGGTGTTGCCGGCGGTGCCTTCGACGATCACGCCGCCGGGGCGCAGCGCGTCGCGGCGCATGGCGTCCTGGATAATGTAGAGCGCGGCACGATCCTTGACGGATTGGCCGGGGTTCATGAACTCCGCCTTGCCAAGGATCGTGCATCCGGTTTCCTCGGATGCGCGCCGCAGACGGATGAGCGGAGTGTCGCCTACCGCTTCGATAATGCTCGCTGCACGGCGCACCACTCCGGCCTCCCTGCGTGCTCGTCTGTTCCTTGCCATCAAGGTTAGAGGCCGCGCCCCAGCGCCGCAAGACTGAACGCGGTCGCGCCTGTCCGCCCGGCTGTGCCGGCAGTGCGTCAGCTCAGCACACTGCTTTACCCTGCGTTAACCGCGATGCCGGAGAATGAGCCGGTATCAAGGGGTTCACAGGCCTCCCTCGCCGAGCGCCTGTCTTCATAGGTTAGGAATCATGAACATTCTTCGCAAGACGGGTCTTGCCTCGGCTGCTCTGGCAATGGCGTTCCTGGTGGGTGGCACGGCGCAGGCCGCCGACCTCCTCGGGCCGTCTATGAAGGACGGACCGGTCAGCTTCGCACCGCCGCCGCCCGCAGCCGGGCCGTGCTATTTCCGCGCTGATACGGGCTATGCCTCCTCGGTCGATCCCGAGGCGCGCTGGTGGGTCGCGGGCGAGACCAAGGTCACGCAGACCTCTCTGGAGAACAGCTGGTTCGTCGAGGCCGGCGTCGGCTGCGGCACGAGTGGGATCACCGGACGCGGCATCCGTGGCGAGTTGGTGCTCGGCTATCACGGACAGCGTCACTTCACGGGCGAGCCCCCGGTCATGGTCCCGCTCGATCCGATGCACGCCAACATCGAGTCTTACACGATGATGGTGAACGCCTATTTCGATCTCGGCACCTGGGGCCGCATCACGCCCTACGTCGGCGCCGGCATCGGCATGGCCTACAACCGCGTCGACAAGGTGTATTTCACCAACAATCCCGCGCTCACGGGCATCATCTCCGGCGATAGCGACCTGTCGTTCGCCTGGTCGCTGATGGCCGGCCTGAGCTTCCGCCTGACGGAGCGCGCCATCCTCGATGTCGGCTACCGCTACATGGATCTCGGCCGCGCCGCCTCGGGCCGGGCCGATGTCACGGGAACCTTCGTCAACCCGCGCGCCTACTTCGACGATCTCGGCTCGCACGAGGTCAAGGTTGGCCTGCGCTATCACTTCGGCGGCGGCAACGCCTGCTGTTCGGCCCCGACGTACGTGTCGGTGAAGTAGTCTCTCTCTCGCGTTTCCCTCCCACGACGGCGCGCCGCTCCCTGTAGGATCGGCGCGCCGTTGGCGTTTTCTATTGGCCCGTGTGAACGAGGAAGACGCGGACACCCCTTGTTCGAAGTGGTGCTGGTGGTCAAATATAGGGCGGTGGGGTCAAGGAGTGGGGAGGGGTGATGCCGAGGTCGAGATCCATCAGTCGCAGATCAGTGTTGTCGGCGTCTGCCGCCCTGGGCGTCGTGGGTTTGGCGGAGGGTCTGACGACAGCGCCTGCTCTCGCGCGTGCTGCGCTCAAGGGAACCCAGGCACCCGGCTATTTTCGCTTCAAGGTCGGGCGCTTCGAGGTCTCGGTGCTCAGCGACGGGAACCTGATCCTGCCGACGAGCATGCTCGCGACCAACGTGACCGAGGTCGAGCTGAAGGCCATGCTGAAGGCCTCTCTGCTCGATCCCGACCGCGTGATGTCCCACCTCAACGCCGCCATCATCAATACGGGCGATGCGCTGATCCTCGTCGATGTCGGGGCCGGGTTGAACTTCCAGGCGACGGCCGGAAAGCTGTCCGACAATCTCGTGGCCGCCGGCTACAAGCCTGACGATGTCGACCATGTCATTCTGACGCATGGCCACCCCGATCACATCTGGGGGTTGACCGACGAGCTCGACGGCAGCCTGCGTTTTCCCAAGGCCACCTTTCACATCGCCGAGGCGGAATGGGAGTTCTGGGCGACGGATGCGGCGGGCAAGCGCCTGCCGGCGGAGTTCCAGGGCTTCGCACTCGGGGCGCGGCGACAACTCGGCGCCATCGCGGCGCGCACAAAGCGGCTGAAGCCCGGCGTGGAGATCGTGCCGGGGGTGACGCTTCTCGGCACGCACGGCCATACGCCCGGTCATTGCAGCGTTGTCGTGTCCAACGGCCGCGAGAAGCTGCTGATCGCCGGCGATGCGATCACTCATGCTCAGGTTTCGTTCGAGCGCCCGGAGTGGCAGCCGCGCGCCGATATGGACGGAGCCGCGGGGGCGGCGACGCGAAAGAAGCTGCTGGACATGCTGGCGACGGACCGGATGGGCCTGCTCGGCTTCCATCTGCCGTTTCCGGGCGTGGGCCGGGTGACGCGTGTCGGCAACGCCTATCGCTGGCTGCCGGACCTCTGGCGCTGGCAGCTCTGATCCGGGTCGCGGATCAGGGCCACGCGGCCCTGACGCACTACCTGAAGCTGATGGTATCCACGGCCTGGGCGACCTTCGCATCCTGCCAGATGGCGGGGGCGGTCGGCGCGGAGGCGGCAGTACCGACGAGCGCGGGATCACCGCTGTTGTGCAATGCGATCGTTGTGCCCTGGCGCGGCTTGTCCAGGATCTGCGAACCGACGCGCGTCTGAACCTCGACGCGGCCCGCGAAGACAACGACGCTCAGCGCGCCATCGAGCACACCACCCCAGAAGTCGGTGCCGCGGACGGCGAGGTTCGCCGCGCGCGTGCGCACCTCGATCTTGCGGTCCGCGAGCCCGCCGAGCTTGCCGGTTGTGAAGCGGAACGCGCCTTTGAGAACAGCCAGGAACGAGCGGCCCCGCTGCGCTTTGGGATTATAGAGGTACTCGTCGATGACGATCTCGGCGCTTTCGCCGATCGTCAGCTCGGAGCCGTCCACGAAGACGAGCAGGGCTCGCGCTTTATCGCCGGTCTGGATGCGATCCTTGGGCGACAGGGTCATGCCGACGCGGGCGGGCACCGCCGGGGCGGTCGCCGAGAGGAGCTCGACCGGTCCCTGGATGCGCTTGATGGTGGCTACCGCAGGCCTCAGCGGGTC
>JAGRKR010000409.1 GCA_020442225.1 Hyphomicrobiaceae bacterium
CATCGGGCAGCGCACGCCCTTCGGGATATAGACGAAAGAGCCATCGGTGAACATCGCGGAGTTCAATGCAGCAAAATAGTTGTCGCGGTAGGGGACAACAGTACCGAGATATTGCCGGACCAGTTCGGGATGCTCCCGGGCCGCTTCGGAAAACGAGCAGAAGATCACGCCCGCAGCTGCCAGCTTGTCCCTGAAGGTGGTGGTGACCGAAACGCTGTCAAACACCGCATCTACCGCAACGCCGGCAAGCCGGGCGCGCTCGTGCAGCGGTACACCCAGCTTCTCGTAGGTGGCAAGAAGTTTCGGGTCTACCTCGTCAATGGATTTGAGTCCGGGTGTCTTCCGCGGCGCCGAGAAATACGAGATGTCCTGGTAGTCGATCGGCGGGTAGTGCACCTTCTGCCAGGTCGGCTCCTCCATGGTGAGCCAGCGGCGAAAGGCCTCGAGCCGCCACTCGGCGAGCCACTCGGGATCGTTCTTCTTGGCCGAGATCAGGCGGACGATGTCCTCGTTCAGGCCCTTCGGCGCCTTGACCGACTCGATCGACGTCTCGAACCCGTACTTGTACTGGTCGACATCGATCCGCTTGACCTGCTCGATGGTCTCCTTGACTGCTGCCATCGTCTTCTCCGATCTCCTCTCGTACACAATTCGACTGCGTTGCAGGCGCTCGCTCAGGCGGTCGCCGTCGCACGCTGCCCGTTTGCTCCAAGGCGCCCTGGTGCGGCGCCGCGCATGATGGCCGACCAGGCCGCGACGAAGGCATCGACGTCCGCCTCCGTGCTGGCCCAGCCAAGGCTGATACGAATGGCAGCGCCGGCAAGATCAGGCGCCACACCCATGGCAGCCAGCACGTGGCTGGCGGCGACCTTGCCCGACGAGCAGGCGGCGCCGGAGCTGGCGGCGATGCCGGCAAGATCGAGCTTGATCACCAAGGTCTCCGCCTCGGCGCCGGGCAGTGCGAAACAGCTCGTGTTCGCCAGGCGCTCCGCCTCGCGGCCGATGATCCGCACCGCCGGCGTGAGCCGCAGGACGTCGCGCTCGAGGCGGTCGCGCAGGGCGCGCAGGCGGTGCATCGCGGCGAGATCGCGGCGTGCGGCCTCGGCAGCGGCGCCGAACCCGGCGATGCCTGCCACGTTCTCGGTGCCGGCCCGCATGCGCCGCTCCTGCCCGCCGCCGGCGATGAGCGCGCCGAGGCGCGTATCGCCGCGGACGATCAGGGCGCCGACGCCCTTGGGGCCGCCGAGCTTGTGCGCGGACAGCGACAGGAAATCGACGTCGAGGGCCTCGCAATCGATCGCGATGCGACCGGCCGCCTGAACCGCATCAGTAAAGGTGTAGAGGTCATGCGCGCGGGCGAAGGCAGCCAGCTCCGCGACCGGCTGCAGCACACCCGTCTCGTTATTGGCGAGCTGCAAGGCCGCGACCGCCACACCGAGCGAGGGGCCCGCCTTCAAGGCGCGCGCGGCGACCTCGGAAATCTCGACGACGCCCGCCGCGCCTACCGGAAGCGCCTCGACGCGGGCCCGGCCGCGCCGTACCGGCTCCAGAACCGAGGGATGCTCGATGTCGCTGACCAGGATCGTGTCCCACCCGGCCGCCAGCACCCAGTTGTTGGCCTCGCTGCCGCCGCTGGTGAAGAACACCTCGTTGGCGTGCGCGCCCACCAGCGCTGCGACCGCCTCGCGGGACCTCTCGACCAGCGCGCGCGCCGCCCGCCCCTCCGCATGCACGGACGAGGGGTTGCCGTAGGCGTCCAGCGCCGCCAGCATCGCCATACGCGCCTCCGGCCGCAGCGGGGCCGTCGCGTTGAAGTCGAGATATGTGCGGGGTGTCGTCACGCCAGTCGTCCTCTTCGGCCGCCCTATTCGGCGGCCATGCCGAAGCGCCGCAACCAGTCCTCGGCTCCGGCCTCGCGATCGCGCCCGGGCATGCCGGCCGCCACCTCCGCCAGCGTCACGTGCGTGAGGAAGGTATTGATGTGCTCGCCCAGAGCCTCCCACAACTCGTGCGTGAGGCAGCGCTGATCCCCGAGACAGCCGCCGCCGTCGAGACCTTCACAACGGGTCATGCGCACCGGCTCCTCCACCGCCGCCATGATCTCGGCCACGTTGATCGCCTCGGGCTGGCGGGCGAGGCGATAGCCGCCCGAGCGCCCGCGCGCGCTCTCGACGAGGCCCGCCCGCCGCAACCGCACGAAAAGCTGCTCGAGATAGGCGAGCGAGAGGTGCTGCCCCTCGGCCACAACGGACAGGGGCAACGCCGCGTCGGCGCCGAACTTGGCGAGATAGGTCATCGCCATCACGGCGTAACGGCCCTTTGTATTGAGCTCCATGCTCTACACTCCTCACCCACCCCGCCGACGCCGCTTTTCCCGCCGTCGATCGCCCGGGGCGCATCCTGGTTCGACCACCGACGGCCGACGAGACTTGCTTTTGCCCCATGGGATCGTGCAAATAGGCGCCACGCTGCTCGCGCGGGGTGCCCACGCCGCCCCTTGGACCAATTTCGAATTGTTCTAAACTCGGGCTGAATATGTAAATTCCGAGCGCGCGAGTCAAGTATCAATCGTCGCTCGCCGATGAGGCAGCCCCTGCTCGGGCGCGCCAGAGCTTGGCGTCGCTTGGAGTATCCCCGGGTGCACAATGCGCTCGTACGTTCGCAAAGTTTGAAGGCACATGCCCGAAGTCACCATCAACGGCCCTTCCGGACGGCTTGAAGCCCGGTATCATCACGAGGGTAAGCCCGGCAGCCCGATTGCCCTTATCCTTCATCCGCACCCCCAGTTCGGGGGGACGATGAACAATCAGATCGTCTATCACCTCTACTACATGTTCGCGGAGCGGGGCTT
>JAGRKR010000410.1 GCA_020442225.1 Hyphomicrobiaceae bacterium
ATCCTGCATCCGCACCCCCAGTTCGGGGGGACGATGAACAATCAGATCGTCTATCACCTCTACTACATGTTCGCGGAGCGGGGCTTTTCGGTGCTTCGCTTCAATTTCCGCGGGGTCGGACGCAGCCAGGGCTTGTTCGACAACGGGCCGGGCGAGCTCGCGGACGCCGCCTCGGCTCTCGACTGGCTGCAGATCTACAATCCGGACACGCGGAGCTGCTGGATCGCCGGCGTCTCCTTCGGCACCTGGATCGCCATGCAGCTCCTGATGCGGCGTCCCGAGATCGACGGCTTCGTGTGCGTGGCGCCCCCCGCCAATCTCTACGACTTCTCGTTCCTTGCGCCCTGCCCTTCCTCCGGGCTCATGATCAACGGCGACAAGGATCGCGTCGTGCCGAGCCAGTCGATCGCCGATCTCGCCGGCAAGCTGAAGACCCAGCGCGGCATCAAGATCGAGCATTCCGTCGTGCCGGGAGCGAACCACTTCTTCGAGAACAAGACGGACGACCTCGTCGACATCGTCGGCAAATACGTCGACGACCGCCTCGGCCGGCTCGACGCCGCAGCCAAGGATTAGGCGGCGTCACCGGGCGTCGCCGGGCGGCGGTCTCAGACGCTGGCAGACCGTCCCGGCGCCCGCGCGAGCACCCCGCCGCTCGTCGGCTGCGGCACGCCCGTCGTGCCCGGAAACGTCAGCGCCAGCCCGCCGAGCGCGCGCACGGCGAGGTAGGCCCAGGCCTCCGCCTCCATGGCGTCGCCGTCGAGCCCCACGGCCTCGGCAGGCGCCACGGCATTCTCGACGTGCGCCGCCAGCAGCCGCATGAGCGTGCGATTGCGGCGCCCGCCGCCCGTGACGATCCACAGTTGCGGCTCCTCCGGCAGGCAGGCCCGTGCGCGGGCCACCGCCGCGGCGGTGAAAGCCGTCAGCGTGGCCGCGGCGTCGGCAGGGGGCAGCCCGGCCACCCCCGCCAGCGAGAACGCATCGCGATCGAGCGATTTCGGGGGCGGAGCGGCAAAATAATCATGCGCCAGATAGGCCGCGAGTGCCGCCTGATCGACCGTTCCCGCGCCTGCCAGCGCCCCGTCTTTGTCGCAAGTCTGGCCGAGCGCGGTCGCCATGAGGTCGTCGATCAGCGCATTGCCCGGCCCGGTATCGAACGCGATGAGCCGATCGTCGCGCCCCACGAAGGTGACGTTCGCCACGCCGCCGACGTTCAGCACCGCCACCGGCCGTTGCGGCAGGCGCGCCACGAGGGCGCGATGATAGACCGGAACGAGCGGGGCCCCCTGCCCGCCCGCCGCGACATCGGCCGCCCTCAGATCGTAAACGACATCGACGCCGGTGAGCCCCGCCAGCGCCGCGCCGTCCCCGATCTGGACCGTCAAGCCGCGCTCGGGGCGATGCAGCACGGTCTGGCCGTGAAAGCCGATGACCCCGACGTCGCCGGCCGTCAGGCCGCGCGCGCGGAGAAATCGCGCTACCGCCTCGCCGTGCAGGCGCGTCAGCTCCGCCTCGGCCGCGGCGAGTGGTGCCGGCCGCTCCTGCCTGTCCTCGAGCACCCGGGCGGCGGCGAGCGCCTCGCGCAGGCGCACCCGGAACTCCGGCGGATATGGCGTGCTGGCGGCGGCAAGACGCCGGCAGTCCGCCTCGCCGTCCGTCTCGATCAGCGCCACGTCGATGCCGTCCATCGAGGTGCCG
>JAGRKR010000411.1:0-1236 GCA_020442225.1 Hyphomicrobiaceae bacterium
GGCGCCATGATCCCGCTGCTGGCGCTCGGGCTTCCGGGCGGCGCGCTGACGGCGGTGATGGTCGGCGCCTTCCAGATCCACGGCATGGAGCCGGGCCCCATGGTGCTCGTCACCAGCAAGGAGCTGGTCTGGGTGGTCTTCGTGGCCATGCTGTTCGCCAACATCTCCATCTTCCTGCTGGGCTGGCTCGAGACCAAGACCACCGTGCACCTGTTGCGCATCCCCTTCGGCGTGCTCGGTCCGGCGATCCTGCTCGTGTCCGTGATCGGCACCTATGCGCTCAGGACGCTCGTCATCGACGTCTGGGTGATGTTCATCGCCGGAATCGTCGGCTACTTCATGCGCCGCTCCGGCTATTCCATGGCCGGCGTCGTACTCGGGCTCATCCTCGGCAAGATCGGCGAGTCGGCCTGGGTGAAGACCATGCAGATGGTGGACTACAGCGTGATCGGCCTCTTCCAGCGGCCGATCACCGCCTTCCTGCTGGTGCTGGCGGCGATCTCGGTCGTGCTGTCGGTGCGCAGCGAGCTCAACCGGCGGGGGCGCAGCGGCTGAGCGGCCGCGCCCCGCGCCTCAGCCACGGTAGGCCGCGAGAATCCGTGCCACCAGCCGCCCGAACTTGTGCTTGTCGACCTCGCGGCCGGAAACGTCGGTATCGGCGCGGTGTACGAGCACGAGGTTCACTGCCGGCATGACCACGACGTGATGGCCGCCGACGCCCCGCGCCGAATAAGTGCCGGGCGGTACGATCACTCCCGGCAGATGCACACCGCTGCGCTCCAGCCACCACATGAAGCCGTAGGCGCCGTCGGCGCCGGCATGAGAATAGGGCTGCACGCTCTGCGCCACCCAGGTCTCCGGCAGCAGTCGCTGGCCGTTCCAGACGCCGTCGGCGAGATAGAGGAGACCGAAGCGCGCCAGATCCCGCGTGCTGATGCGGAACGGATAGGCCGGGTGGACGGTCTCGTCCGAGCCGCTGTACTCGCCGTCCCTGCGCTCGGCATCGTAGCGGAAGTCCTGCATGCCGAGCGGCGTGGCGAGGCGGTCGCGGAACTCCTCGAACAGACTGCAGCCGACGAGCTTGTCGAAGATCGTGCCGAGCGCGTTGAAGTCCCAGTTGTTATAGACCCAGTAGGTGCTCGGGCCATGGCTGCCGCGGGGCTCGCGGATGGCCTGCATGCGCGCGCTCTCGTGGCAGGTCGGATGGTAGATGCCCGAGCGTGCCATCAGCAGATC
>JAGRKR010000411.1:1271-7478 GCA_020442225.1 Hyphomicrobiaceae bacterium
GAGGTCGGCGAGCGTCGCGGCGAGGTCGATGCGACCGGCCGCGACGTGGATGCCGTAGAGCGCCGACAGCAGGCTCTTGCGGATGGAGTGGGACTTGTAGCGCCGGGCGAGGTCGCCGAACTCGAGCACCGGCCGGCCGTTGTCGAGCAGCAGCAGCGCGGCCGTGTCGATGCGCCGGGCCTCGTCGAGAACCGCTGCCAGTCCATCAGGGGAAAAGCGGCTGCCCTCGGACGTCGCAGGCTGCCAGCCTGCGCCGGGGAAGGAAAGGGACGTCATGCGGGTGCTCCTTGCATCTCGGGGGTTCGTGGCATCAGAACAGCAACCCCACCGCCAAGACGGCGAGGAGGATCTGCACACCGGCTTCGAACTGGCGCACGGAAAAGTGGCGAAGCACATCTCGGCCGATGAAAGAAGTCGCAAGGGCGGCCGCCACGAGCCCGACTGCGGGCCAGGCCATCTCGCGTGTGAGGATGCCGGTTTGGGCGTAGGCTACGAGCTTGGCGAAGTTGGCCAGGATCGAGGTTGCCGCCATGGCGCCGACGAAAGCCTCCTTGGCGATGTTCATCTCCTTGAAGAGGATCGCCTTGATGAGCCCGCCGGTGCCGATCAGCCCGGAAACGAAGCCGTAGAGCGTCGAGCCGACGATCAGGCCGGCCGTGCCGATGCGCCAGCGGGGCATCAGCTTGAAGAGGCTGAGGGCCAGGTAGATCAGCACCATGGCCGCGAGCAGCTTCTTGATGAGTGGCGCCGGCGCGACCGCGAGCAGGCTGGCGCCGAGGTAGGCGAACGGCAGGCTGGCGGTCACCATGATGGCCACCAGCTTCCAGTCGATGTGCCGCGCGAACAGCCACGTCTTGGCCAGAACCGACGCCGTGAACAGCACGGTGGCCAGCGCGATCGTCTCCTTCACCGGCAGGATGTGCGAGCCGATGGCCAGCACGAACAGGGCCGTGCCGAAGCCAAAGATGGCGGAGATGATCGAGGCGAAGAAGCCGAGGGCGACGAAGAGGGTGTAGTCCATGGCGGGGCTCCGGAGGCGAGACAGCCTACACGTCCCGCGGCCCGGCGCCAGACGGATTCGCACGCCGGTCGGACGGTGTGCCCCGTGCCGCATGACCCTATGCAGCGGACGCATCGTCAAAAGCATTGCCCGCTGAGCATGCAAAGTTGCATTCTCAACGGAATGCCTATCCGTTCGACGGGGCGGTAGACGGCCGCAGAGCCGGGCCGCCGTCGTCTCCAAGATGCACAGGGAGGATTCGATGAGTGGGGCACTGAGGCGTCATGTGGGCGCCATCCGGGCGGCTGGCGTCGGTCTGGCGGCCGTGGTCGCGGCGCAGTCGGCCGCAGCCGCGCCGCCGATGGATACGTTCGTCGTCGCGGGCAACACCAGCGCCATGATCACGCTCGATCCGGCGGCGGTGGCGGAGAGCTTTACCGCCAACATCATGCGCAGCGTGTGCGAGGCGCTGATTGCGCTCGACAAGAAGGACGCCAAGACGCTGGTGCCCGGCATTGCCGAGAGCTGGAAGGCCTCGGACGACCTCAAGACCTTCACGATCAAGATCCGCAAGGGCCTGAAGTTCCCCTCCGGCAATCCGCTGACGGCCGAGGACGTCGTCTGGTCCATGAAGCGGACGATCAAGCTGAACCTGACCAACGCGCGCCGCGTGCGTGAGTGGGACATCACGGCCAAGAACGTCGATCAGGTCATCCAGCTCGTCGACTCGCATACCCTCGTCATCAAGCCGACGCGGCCCTGGGCGCCGACGCTCTTCCCGTTCGCCTTCACGGACTTCCGCGTGGCGCCCGTGCTCGACCGCAAGGAGGTCCTGAAGCACGAGGCCGCCGGCGACCTCGGCAACAAGTGGCTGACGACCAAGACGTCCTGCTACGGCCCCTATCGCGTCACGAGCTGGCGGCCGCAGGAGCTGCTGATCCTCGAGCGCAACGAGGGCTACGGCGGCGCCAAGCCGAAGATGAAGCGGATCATCATCCGCCACGTGCCCGAGGCCGGGGCGCAACGCCTGCTGCTCGAGAAGGGCGATATCGATCACGCCATGGACATCGACCCCGCCGACTTCCCGGCGATGCGGGCGAGCAAGAACGTATGGCTGCAGGTCTCGCCGGCGCTCGGCATCAACTACCTGATGTTCAACATGAAGGACCCGCGATTCAAGAGCCCGAAGCTGTTCGAGGCGTTCCGTCATCTCATCGATTACGAGGGGCTCGAGCGCACGGTCCTGAAGGACGCCTATTTCACGCGTCAGAGCCCGGTTCCGTTCGGCATGTTCGGTGCGCTGCCGAAGGACCATCGCCCCTTCAAGCTCGACCTCGAGAAGGCCAAGAAGCTGCTTGCCGAGGCTGGCCATCCCAATGGCTTCGAGGCCGAGATGATCGTGCTGAAGTCGTTCCCGAGCTCGGATATCGCGCTGCATCTGCAGGCCAATGCGGCCAAGGTCGGCGTCAAGCTCAAGATCACGCAGATGATCGGCGCGCAGCTCTTCAAGCGGGCCCGCGCGCGCAATTTCGAGATCTACATGGCGGGCTACGGCTTCAATTATGCCGACGCCAACAATCCCATGCTGCGGCACGCCTATAATCCCGACAACAGCGACGGCGCCAAGAACTCCATCTCCGTGGCCTGGCGTGCCTCGTGGGACCCGGGCGAGTGGATCAACAAGACCATCCGCGCCGCCCAGGTCGAGAAGGACCCCGTGAAGCGCGCGGCGATGTATCAGGAGCTCCAGCGCCGGCATATGGCGACGTCGCCGCTGATCTACATGTTCCAGTCCAATTCGGTGAATGCCCTGCACAAGCGCGTGACGCACTTCACGCGCAATCTCATCACCGAGTACTACGAGTCGATCGAGAAGAAGTAGGGCGGGCAGGAGCCGGGCATGAGCGCCGAGGGCACGGTGGGCGTCGGCCGGCAGCGGCATGGCGGGGCGTGGGTGGCCAGGAGCAAGGCCGCCGGCCGTCTCGCCGTGACCGTATTCGTGACGCTCATTGGGCTGCTGCTGCTGACGTTCCTGATCGGTCGCGTCATGCCGGTCGACCCGGTGCTGGCGATCATCGGTGACCAGGCGGACGAGGAGACCTATCGCAAGGTCTTCACCCAGCTCGGGCTCGATCGGCCGCTCTACATGCAGTTCCTCTACTACCTGCATGACATCTTCACCGGCAACTTCGGCACGGCCATCGCGACGGGACACCCGGTCGTGCAGGACATCGCGCGCGTGTTTCCCGCGACGATGGAGCTCGCCACACTGGCGTTGATCGGCGGCGTGCTCTTCGGCGTGCCGCTCGGCATTCTTGCCGCCGTCTATCGCGGCAGCTGGATCGATCATCTCGTGCGCATCTTCGGGCTGCTCGGCTACTCCATTCCGAACTTCTGGCTGGGGCTCATGGCGCTCGTGGTGTTCTACGCCGGTCTTGGCTGGATCGGCGGCTCGGGGCGCATCTCGTTCCACAACATCGGCGTCGTCGAGCCTGTCACGGGCTCGGTCCTTCTGGATGCCATGATCGCCGGCAACTGGGAGGTGGCCGAGGATGCCTTCCGCCACGTGGTCATGCCCGCGCTCATCCTGGCCAACACCTCCATGGCCTACATCAGCCGCATGACGCGCAGCTTCATGCTGGAGCAGCTCAATCAGGAGTACGTCACGACGGCGCGCATCAAGGGTCTCTCCGGCGCGCGCGTGACGTGGCACGCCTTCCGCAACATCGGCGTGCAGCTCCTGACGGTCATCGTGCTCGCCTACGGCGGGCTGCTCGACGGCGCCGTGCTGACCGAGACGGTGTTCGGCTGGCCCGGCTTCGGGCAATACCTGACCGCGGGCCTGCTGACGGGAGACATGAACGTGGTGCTGACGTGCACGCTCATGATCGGCGTCATCTTCCTCTCTCTCAACATGCTGAGCGACATGCTCTATCGCGTGCTCGATCCGAGGACCAAATGAGCCAGGGACCGGCACCGGCGACGGCCCCGCCAGAGGCGTCGAAGAGCGGCCTCAAGGCCTGGCTGACGGCGGACGTGGCCCTGTCCACGACGCAGGCGGCAGCGCAGCGCGCCTATTTTTCCTGGCTGCGGTTCCAGGCCAACCCGCTGGCGCTCGCGGGGCTCGTCGTGCTGGTTCTGCTCCTGCTCATGGCCATCTTCGCGCCGCTGATCGCCACGCACGATCCGCTCCTGCAGAACCTGGAGCATCGCCTGCAGCCGTCGAGCGCGCGGCACTGGCTCGGCACCGACGAGGTCGGGCGGGATGTCTTCAGCCGCATCGTCTATGGCTCGCGCGTGACGCTCTACATCGTCCTGCTGGTTGCACTCATCGTGGCGCCCATCGGCCTCGTCGTCGGGACGGTCGCCGGCTATTTCGGCGGCCTGATCGACACGGCCCTGATGCGCATCACCGATGTGTTCCTGGCCTTCCCCGGCCTCGTGCTGGCGCTCGCCTTCGTGGCGGCGCTCGGACCCGGACTCGAGAACGCCGTCATCGCCATCGCACTGACGAGCTGGCCCGGCCTCGCCCGGCTGGCGCGGGCCGAGACGCTGGTCGTGCGCTCGTCCGACTATATCGCCGCCAGCCGGCTGCAGGGGGCGTCCTCCTTCCGCATCATCTGGCGCCACATCATGCCGATGTGCCTGCCGTCGCTCATCGTGCGCGTGACGCTCAACATGGCTGGCGTCATCCTGACCGCCGCCGGTCTCGGCTTCCTCGGTCTCGGCGCGCAGCCGCCGATGCCCGAATGGGGCACCATGCTCTCGACGGGGCGCCGGTTCATGCTCGACCACTGGTGGATCGCGGCCTATCCCGGCATCGCCATACTGCTCGTGAGCCTCGCTTTCAATCTGTTCGGCGATGGTCTCAGGGACGTCCTCGACCCGCGGAGCGAAGGATGAGCGAGACATCCCCCGCGTCGCCCGCCGCCGTCGCCCCGATGCTCGCCATCGAGGATCTGCGCGTTCGTTTCGCAACGCCCCTGGGGCCGGTCGATGCCGTGCGCGGCATCAGCTTCACGGTCGGCCGGGAGAAGGTCGGCATCGTCGGCGAGTCCGGCTCCGGCAAGAGCATGACCGGGCGCTCCATCCTGCGGCTGACGCCGAAAAGCGCCACCGTCACGGCGAGGCGCATGGCCTTCGAGGGGCTCGATCTGCTGGGCGCCAGCGAGCGGGAGATGCGCGCGGTGCGCGGGCGGCGCATCTCCATGATCCTGCAGGACCCCAAGTTCTCCCTCAATCCGGTCGTGCGGGTCGGGCGCCAGATTTCGGAGGCGTTCCGCGTGCATCACAAGGCGTCGGAGAAGGAGGCGCGCGCCCGCGCCCTCGCCATGCTCGAAGCAGTGCAGATTCGCGAGCCCGCGCGCGTCTACGATCTCTATCCGCACGAGGTCTCGGGCGGCATGGGCCAGCGCATCATGATCGCCATGATGCTGATCCCCGATCCCGCATTGCTGATCGCCGACGAGTCGACCTCCGCCCTCGACGTGACCGTGCGCATGCAGGTGCTGGCGATCCTCGACGACCTCGTGTCCAAGCGGGGCCTCGGGCTGATCTTCATCAGCCACGACCTCAATCTGGTTGCCACGTTCTGCGACCGGGTTCTGATCATGTACGCCGGACGCATCGTCGAGACCTGCCGCGCGCAGGATCTGGCGAACGCGCGCCATCCCTATACGCGCGGCCTGCTGGATTCGCTGCCGCGCCTCGGCGAGCGGCGCGAGCGCCTGGCAGTGCTCGAGCGGGACCCCGCCTGGCTCGAGCAGGAGCTCTGACACGATGGCGTTGCTGGAGGTCCGCGATCTGGCCGTGACGTTCGGCGTCGGCGACAGCCTGACGCGAGCCGTCGACGGCATCTCCTTCGCGATCGAAGCCGGCCAGTCCTATGGCCTCGTCGGGGAGTCCGGTTGCGGTAAGTCGACCGTGCTGCGGGCCGTCAGCGGCCTCAATCCCGACTGGACCGGCGAGATCCTGCTCGACGGCCAGCGGCTGCTGCCGCGGCGCGAGCGCGCCTTCTACAAGCTCGTGCAGATGGTCTTCCAGGACCCCTATGGCTCCCTGCATCCGCGCCACACGGTCAATGCCGCGCTGATGGAGCCCATCATCATCCACGGACTCGACGACGCCAACGGCCGCATCGTGCGGGCGCTCGATCAGGTGCAACTCGGACCGCGCTTCCGCTTCCGCTACCCGCATCAGCTCTCCGG
>JAGRKR010000412.1 GCA_020442225.1 Hyphomicrobiaceae bacterium
CGTCTCGCTCGACCCGGCCATGCGCGGCTGGATCAGCGAGGGGCGCTCCTATGTACCGCCGGTGAAGATCGGCGCGGTGATGCGCGCCTACGCGGCGGGCCACGTCGTGCAGTCCCGCCATCCTGATTTCGCGGCCGGCGACGCCGTCGTCGGCATGCTCGGCGCGCAGCGCTACGCCACCTCGGACGGGCGCGGCGTCGAGAAGGTGGACACCGCCGTCGCGCCGCTCGAGCGCTGGATCGGCGGCCTCGGCATGCCCGGCAAGACGGCCTACTTCGGCCTGCTCGACATCGGCAAACCGAAGGCCGGCGAGACCGTCGTCGTCTCGGCCGCCTCGGGCGCGGTCGGCTCCATCGTCGGCCAGATCGCCAGGATCAAGGGCTGCCGCGCCGTCGGCATCGCCGGCGGGGCCGAGAAATGCCGCCGCCTCACCGAGGAGCTCGGCTTCGACGCCGCCGTCGACTACAAGGCCGGCCGGCTCGACGCCGACCTCGCCGCCGCCTGCCCCGACGGCATCGACGTGTATTTCGAGAACGTCGGCGGGGCCGTGCTGGATGCCTGCCTCGCACGCATGAACATGTGGGGCCGCATTCCCGTGTGCGGCATGATCTCCGGCTACAACGACACGCAAGCGAGCCCGGGCCCGCGCAACATGCGCTCGATCCTGGTCAACCGGCTGACCGTCCGCGGCTTCCTGGTGTTCGACTTCCTCGACCGCTATCCCGAGGCCATGGCGGAGTTGACGGCCTGGCACAAGGATGGCCGTCTCAAGATCCGCGAGGACGTGCGCGAGGGCGGGCTCGAAGCCTTTGCCGCGACGCTGGCTCTCCTCTATACAGGCGGCAACAACGGCAAACTCATCCTGAAGCTCTGACACCCGGCATGCAGACAACCGCCACGATCTATTTCATCCGGCACGGCGAAACCGACTGGAACGCCGAACTGCGCTTCCAGGGCCAGGAGGACGTGCCGATCAACGCCAAGGGCGAAGGTCAGGCGGCGCGCAACGGCCGCATGCTGGCCACCCTGCTCGACCGGCCGGAGCACTACGATTTCGTGGCGAGCCCGCTCCTGCGCACGCGCCACACCATGGAGATCGTGCGCGGCGAGATGGGCCTTTCACCAAGCGAGTACCGGCTGGAGGATCGTCTCAAGGAAATCCACTACGGCGGCTGGCAGCGGCGCAAGCTCGACGCCATCAAGCTCGAGGAGGCCGAGGCGCTGGCGGCGCGGCGCGCGGACCCCTTTCATTGGCGCCCCCCCGGCCCCGGCGGCGAGAGCTACGCCATGCTGTCGGAGCGCGTCGCCGGCTGGCTCGCCGGCGTCACACGCGACACCGTGGTGGTCTCGCATGGCGGCGTCATGCGCTGCCTGCGCGGGCTGATCGAGGGGCTGGCGCTCGCCGACGTCCCGAAGCTCGACGTGCCGCAAGACCGCATACTGCTGCTGAAGGGTGGCCGCTCGAGCTGGCACTGATCGATCCCATCGTAGGGGAGCGCCGAGGCGAGACCCGGACGCCACAGCCCGCGATGACCGTGCATGCCGGACAGCCGCCGGGGCTTGCCAGCGGCTCGATCCTCGGCTTAATCGTTCGTCGCAATCCCTACCGCTACCCGATAAAACCGATTTCGTAGGTGTTCCGCCGAACGAGGAGTTGCGTCATGACGTGGTGGTGTGGACCGCGTGCCGCCGTTGCGGCAGGCCTCCTGGCAACCGGCAGCCTGCTGGCCGCCACGGGCACGGGAGCCTTGGCCCAGGCCGGCATGGACGATGCTGCGATCTGCATCAATGAGAAGGCCGATGCCGCCAAGCGTCTGGCGGCTTGCGGGAGCGCACTTGCGAAGTCAGGCGGCAGTGACGAGGCGCGCGCGGAGCTCCTGCATCACCGAGGCGAGTTGCTGGCAGGTCAAGGCGAGCACGAGAAGGCGATCAAGGATTACACGGACGCCCTGAAGCTCGCCGCCGACGACTCCGCGCTCTATATCAGCCGCGGCAACTCCTACGATGCCCTCGGCGAGGCCGACAAGGCCATCGCCGACTATACCGTGGCGATCCGGCTGGCGCCCGAGGAGGCCAGCGCCTACTACAATCGTGGCAGCGTCTTCGACGAGAAGGGCGATCACCGCCGCGCCATCACCGACTACGGTCAGGCCATCCGCCTCGATGCCGCTTTCGGCAGCGCCTACAATAATCGCGGCCTTGCCTGGCAGGCGCTCGGCGAGCCGGACAAGGCCATCGCCGACTTCGACATGGCGCTGAAGATCGATGCGCGCGACGCCGACGTCTATTTCAACCGCGCTACGGCCTACGAGGACAAGGGCGACAGGCAGAAGGCGATCGACGACTACAAGCGCGCCCTCGAAATCGATCCATCCCTCGAGGAAGCCAAGCAGCGCATCGCAGCGCTCTCGGCACGCTGAGGCCGCCAACGCGCCGGACGCGACCTCTGATCCCCGCCGCCAGGCCTCGGACCGGAGCCGGGCGGGCCAGTCTTGCCGCAGCACTTATCCACAGGTTCATGACAGCCGGGCCGCACGCCCCCGTCCGCGCGAGCGCTCGACGCTCGCGCCGTCGCCGATCTGGCGCGTGATCCGACGCACCCCAGACGCTCGTTCCGTCGCGGCGCGGCGCCTTGTGCGCGGGCACATCGACTGGCGATGCGGCTCTCGCGAGGCGAAGCCGGCGCCGTGCAGGGGATGCGGGGAAAACCGGACCGTCCGAAGCCCCCCGCAGGCCACCCCCAGCCCCCTCGAACGAAAAGAGCCGGGCTTTTGCCCGGCTCTCTGATCAGCTTGGCCCCGCTCGTTGGGAGCAGAAACCAGACCGTCCAATTACTTCTTCTTGTTGCGGACGTCCATGCACTTACGAGCCTTCTTGCTGTAGTACATGTAGGTGCCGCACTTGCCGGCCTTGGCCTTCTTTTTAGCCTTCTTCTTCTTGCCCTTCTTCTTGCCCTTGGCCTTCTTCTTTTTACCCTTCTTGCCCTTGGCCTTCTTCTTGCCCTTCTTGCCCTTGGCCTTCTTCTTCTTCTTCGCCTTCTTGGCCTTCTTAGCCTTCTTGGCCTTCATATGCTTGGCAACCTGCTCGACGACACTCACGTCGCCAGCCTTCGCCTTCAGCGTGGTGCCGGTTGCCGGCGCTGCGCTGCTCGGTGCGACCGCCAGGAACAGAGCCATGGCAACGGCCACCACCACACCCATCAATGCCTTCATGATGCGCATTGGTCTTCCTCTCCCAATCAGGACTACAAGCGCTAACCCGCACGTGGCGAATGTGGCAGAACGTACCAAGACCCCAGCCCCGTGCTTGAGACGCCGCTAGGACGATACGCACGTCTTGCACTTTTCGGCAATCCATGGCGGCGCGATCCAGCATTGCTCTGTGGCGCGCATATCACAGTGTAGCTGAACAGAATGTCAGAAAACGCAATGAGTTGCGTTCATTGGGCTGGTGCTTTGGGTGAGCGGCAGGGCACATCCGCGGCTGCCAGCGTCATTGCCGCTATTCAGCACTCGGATTGCCACGTGTGGATATCCGTCCCGGCCCCATGCCGAGAGCATGTTTCCTGACCGCGGATGAAGCCGGCGCCGACCGGCTTCTGCCACGCGTGTCGGATCGGGCACATGGCAGTCCGTGAAATGAGTGTTTCCCTACGAATAGAGCGGCGGCGTTTGCATCCAGAGGTGGGAAGGTCTAGTCTGCGAGCAGGATACTCGTGTCTTCGAGGAAGATATCGGTCGAGAAATCAGCGACCTAGCGCGTGACTGCGCTCCGAGCATCGGGACCGCGCCCCTTGCGTCGCGGACAGTCTCTCGGGACCAGCGCGCACGGATGGAGCACCTGCCGTGGCAGGAGGGTTCCGTCGCCCCAACCAGAGGACAAGGTTATGGTACGAGTTGTCGGAGCGTTGTTGCTCTTCATGGGCATCGGGGTCGCCGTATTTGCGTTTCCCAAGACGGATACGGCACAGAAGGCCAAGCTCGATACCCTCGTCAGCATAGCGACCCAGCGAGACGTCGCTCCCACGGAGCCGGCCGCAGCGCGCCAGAGTGCGCCGCGGATCTTCTCGCCGGCGCAGCCGCTGCTGCGCGCACAGGCGCCGGCCTCAGCCCCCATCGTCCGCCCGCAGCCGGCCGCGCCGCGCACGGTCGCCGCAGAGGTGCCCCGCGCGCCACGCGTGCAGCCGAGCGAGAGCATTCCGACATCGATCGTCCCGGCCCGACCGGCCACACCGGCGCTCGTCCAGCCTCGGTTGCAATCCCCGCCTGAGCGCCATCGTACGGCAGCGGCTCTCGCGCGGGACATCCAGAGCGAGCTCAAGCGCGTCGGCTGCTATCATGGTGATATCGACGGCGTGTGGGGTCCCGGCTCCAAGCGGGCAATGGCGGCGTTCGTGAGCCGGGCCAATGCCAGCCTGCCCGTCGACCAACCCGATCATATTCTGCTGACGCTCGTGCGAGGCTTCAAGACGACGGCCTGCGGCACCTGCCGCTCCAACGAGGTCGTCGACAACACCGGCCGCTGCCGGCCGCGCACGACGATCGCGCGCGGTCGCCCCGTGATCAGAGACGGCAGCTGGCAGCCGAGCGTCGAGCCGGCAGCACCGCGGGTGGCCCAAGCCAGGCCCGCACCAGTCGAGCAGCCGGCGAGCAGCACGCCTGCCGCAGCCGAGCCTGCCGCGCAGCCGCCGCGCGCGCGGCGCTATCCCTACGGGCGCATGGCCCTCGGCGTCGATCCGGCGACGCAGCCGCGGCCCGCACGCATCGTCCGCCCGGAGGCACGGGTGCGTCCCGACACGTCGATGCAGCCGCGCCGCCGCGCCTACAGCCCGACCATGTATGTCGGCCGCCCCAGCACCACGAAGCGGCGCGCGCCCAGGAAGCTGTTCACCGGCAAGCGTGCGCGCGAAGCGTTCTGGAGACGTCTGCACAGCGAAGGCTCTTGAGCGCACTGCTGCGTGAGGCACGCTGTAACAGAGAGCCGGCGCGTGGCGGTATGACGATCGCCGCGCGCGCCGGGACAGCCTTCAACCTCGCATCCGCTCAACTGCGCCCGACACCCTGATAAATCAGGCCGCGTGCGCGCGCGTCGGCCGGGTTGTACAGGTTGCGATAGTCGAACAGCAGCGTGCCGCGCATGCGATCCTTCAGATTGCCGAGATCGAGCGCACGGAACTCGTTCCATTCGGTCAGCACGACGATCGCATCGGCGCCATCGGCGACAGCGGCTGCGGAGTCGCACCAGACCACCCCGGGCAGCAGGGCCTCGCCGTGCAGGCGTCCCTGCGGATCGAAGACGCGGATCGTGGCGCCGCGCTCCTGCAGCATCGGCACCACCACGAGGCTCGGGGCCTCGCGCATGTCGTCCGTATTCGGCTTGAAGGTCACGCCGAGCACGCCGATCGTCTTGCCCCTGGCGCCGCCCGGCAGCGCCCGCTCGATGCGATTGGCCATGGCGATCTTGCGCTCGTCGTTGACGCGCTGGACCTGCTCGACAAGGGAGAGCGGCCGCTCGTTCTCGCGCGCGATCCTGATGAGCGCCGAGACGTCCTTCGGGAAACACGATCCGCCATAGCCAGGGCCGGGATGCAGGAACTTCTCGCCGATGCGGCGGTCCTTGCCGATGGCGGTTGCGACCTCCTGCACGTCGCCGCCGATGGCCTCGCAGAGGTCGGCGATCTCGTTGATGAAGCTGATCTTCATCGCCAGGAAGGCGTTGGCGGCATATTTGGCGAGCTCGGCGGACTCGCGCGAGGTGAAGATCACCGGCGAGTTGCGCAGCGTCAGCGGCTTGTAGAGCCGCGCCATGACCTCCCGCGCACGCGCATCGTCACAGCCGACGAGCACACGATCGGGATGCGTGAAATCCTGGATGGCCGAGCCCTCGCGCAGGAACTCGGGATTGGAGCAGACGGCGAAATCGGCATCCGGGCACAGCTCTCTCAGACGCAGCTCGATCTCCCGGCTGGTCCCGACCGGCACCGTCGACTTGGTCGCCAGCACGGTAAAGCCGTCCAGATGGGGCGCCAGATCGGTCACCGCACCATGGACATAGGTGAGATCGGCATGGCCGTCGCCACGACGCATGGGCGTGCCGACCGCCAGGAAGACCACGTCGGCCTCCTGCACGGCCGGGCCGATGTCCTGGGTGAAGAACAAGCGCTGCGCCGCCAGATTCCGCTCGAGCAGGCTCTCGAGCCCCGGCTCGTAGATCGGCGTCTGGCCCGCGTTGAGGCGCGCGATGCGATCCGCGTCCTTGTCGACGCACGTCACGGTCCAGCCGAATTCCGAGAAACACGCGGCAGACACGAGGCCCACGTAACCGGCCCCAATCATGCAGATCTTCACGCCGCTTCCCTCTCTGCTCGCCCGCAGCCCTGCCGAACGGCATGCGTTCCGCGGCACCACTCGTTCCACGCGTCGAGGCCGTCTGCGCGCCCGCCTCCACTGCCCTGAATCGGCCGGTTCGGTCGCGTCGGGACGGCCAGACAGTCGTGATGAGGCTCTATTCGAGAATTCGGGCACCGGCAAGTCGGCGAAAAGCGGCACACGGCCGCGCGACGCTGCCCACCCCCCACCTTCGAACGAGTGAGGTGGCGACAGAGCCCCGAATATCGATATCATGGCGCGCCCGGACGACGGCTGGTGGCGCGAGATCGAGACCTGCACCCAGCGCCGGCGATGCGGCGGTGTACGCGCACGATCGATTCGCGAAGGAAGACAGCGCACTGCTCAAATTCTCGACCAGGCTCGGCTACGTTCTCACGGTCTCGGCCATTCTGGCCGTCGCTGTCGTGCTGCGGATCGCCGATCCGACGCCGGTCGCGCACATGCGCAACATCGTCTTCGATTCCTATCAGAGGCTCAGCCCCCGCCAGGTGCCCGCGCGGCTGCCGGTGCGCATCATCGACATCGACGACGCCTCGCTCGCCGCACTCGGCCAGTGGCCATGGCCGCGCTCACACCTCGCCGACATCGTAGTCAAGCTCAAGGCGCTCGGCGCCGTGGCCATCGGTATCGACATCCTCTTTCCCGAGCCCGATCGCCTGTCGCCCGACGCCCTGGCCAAGCTGCTGCCGGCGGGCGAGCAGTGGACGGCGCTCAAGCGGGAGCTGGCCACCCTGCCGGGCAACGACAGCCGCTTCGCCGACGCCATCGCCGGGGCGCCGGTCGTCATGGGCTTCGATGCCGATCCGGCAGGCAACAGCGCCGCGCCCCCCAGACGCGCCGGCTTCGCCTTCGCCGGTGACAATCCCCTGCAGTTCGTGCCGAAACTCGCCGGCCTCCGCACGAGCCTGCCGCTGCTCAATGCACGAGCCAAGGGCTCCGGTGGCATCCTCTGGCTGCCCGACCGCGATCAGATCGTCCGCCGCCTGCCGGTGATGGTCGCGGCCAGCGGCCGGCTCTACCCGTCGTTCGCGGCCGAGGTCGTGCGGGTCGCCAAGGCGGCCACCACCTACATCGTCAAATCGTCGGGCGCCAGCGGGGTCGAGTCCTTCGGGGAGCGGACGGGCGTCAGCGAGGTGCGGATCGGCCCCCTGCTCATCGCCACCGATGCGGAGGGCCAGCTCTGGCTGCATTTCTCCCGGCACGACCAACGCCGCTTCATTTCCGCCCGGCGGCTGTTCGACGGCACGCTGTCGCGCGAGGAGATCGCCGGCCGCATCGTCCTGATCGGCTCGAGCGCCGCCGGCCTGCAGGACCTGCGGAGCACCCCTCTCGACGCCCTGGCGCCTGGGGTCGAGATCCACGCCCAGGCCATCGAGCAGATCCTGGCGGGGCAGGGTCTGTCGCGGCCGGATTTCGCACTTGGCGCCGAACTGGCCTTCCTGCTTGCGGCCGGCATCCTGCTGGCTCTGCTCATCCGCCGCACAGGCGCAGCCTCCGGCGCTCTGGTCGGCGCCAGCTTCCTGGCGGCCGTGACGCTCGCCTCGTGGCTCGCCTTCACCACGAGCGGCTGGCTGCTCGATCCCGTCTATCCCACGCTGGCGGTGCTCGTCCTCTATCTGGCAGCGACCTTCTATCAGTATCTGCGCGCCGAGACGGACCGCAGCCGCATCCGCGTGGCTTTCAGCCACTACATGGCCCCCTCGCTGGTCGATCAACTCGCCGATCACCCGGAATTGCTGCGCCTTGGCGGCGAGACGCGCGAGCTCACGATCCTGTTCGCCGATGTGCGCGGCTTCACATCGCTCTGCGAAGGCCTCTCTGCCGAGGAGGTGACGAGCTTCCTCAACCGGCTCTTCACACCGCTGAGCACCGTCGTGCTTGAGCACCGCGGCACCATCGACAAGTACATCGGTGACGCCGTCATGGCCTTCTGGAACGCGCCCCTCGACGATCCCGACCATGCGCGCAATGCCTGCCTCGCCGCCCTCGGCATGCAGGAGGCACTCGCCGTCTACAACCAGGACCGCGCCCGGGAGGCCGGCGGCCGGGCCACCCCCATCGCGCTCGGCTTCGGCATCAATACGGGTTCCTGCTGCGTCGGCAATTTCGGCTCCGTGCAGCGCTTCGACTACTCGGCCATCGGCGACAGCGTGAACGTCGCCTCCCGGCTCGAGAGCCTGACCAAGCTGTACGGCGTTGCGATCATCGTGGGCGAGACCACCATGCTCGCCACACCGGGGCTGGCGTTCCTCGAGATCGACACGGTGCAGGTGAAAGGCCGGCAGGAGCCGAGCCGCATCTTCGCGCTGATCGGCGACGCGACCGTCGCGGTTTCGCCCGAGTTCGCCCGTCTCGCCGGCGAGCACGCGAGCCTCATCGCCGCGCTCAGAGGCGCCGACCCGACGCTCGCCGCGGCCGCCATCGCACACGCGCGCCAGACCTATCCGAAGTCTCTCGCGGATCTGCTGGACTATTACGAGTGTAACCTGACGAACGCCCGCGATAGCGAAGTGACCGGCAGCCTCGCCTGAGGCGGTCCGCGCCTCCCGTCAGCCCATCGACGATGGCCGCGTGCAATCGGCCCGGCCGCTTGCTACAGTTCCGCCCCACCTGTCCACTCAGAGATCAGACGGCTCCAAAGTGCTATTCATCGCCCTCGGATACCTGTTGCTCAAGCATGCCATTGCGGACTTCTTCCTGCAGGGTCCTTACCAGTGGCGCAACAAGGGAACATATGGCCATCCCGGCGGGCTCCTGCACTGCGCGATCCATCTGGTCCTGACGATGCCAGTGTTCCTCCTGCTTCCCGCCGGCAGTGTCGGTTACGCGGCGCTGATCCTGGTCGCGGAATTCGTCTTCCACTATCACGTCGACTGGAGCAAGGAGCAGGTCATCCGCCGCCTGTCGCTGACGACCAGCAACGACGGCTACTGGCGCGCCATGGGCATAGATCAGCTCATGCACGGGCTCACCTATGTCGTCATCGTCATGGCGCTGACCTCGCGTGGCTGACGCGGCGGCTCGTCAGATCAGCGCCGCGATCTCCTGATTGGCGAACTCCACCCGGTCGGCGAGCGCGCGGATGATGAACTGCAGGAAACGGGCAGCCAGCTCGGGCGAGTCCGCGAGCATGCGCTCGAAGTCGGTGCGCGACAGCGTATAGACCACCGTCATGCCCTCCGCGCCGACCGACGCCGCCCGGCGGGTCTGGCGGAAAAACCCCATCTCACCGACCACCGTCTTGCCGGACATGCGCCGGATGCGCAGCGGACGATCGCTGCCGTCGGCGACACTGACCGCGATGGCGCCCGCGGCGACGAGATCGATGGTGTCGGCCGGCTCGCCCGAGCGGTAGAGAATCTCGCCACCGCTCAACTCGGTCCGCACGAAATAAGCGAGCAGCCCGACGTGGCTGCCCGGCCTGCCGAGCTCGCGATCCAGCCAGGCCTCGAATGTCTCGCCGCCGCTCGGCTCGGCGGTCTCGCTCAGATCCGCGAGCAGGCGATCCTCGCACCACTCCAGCGCCTCGTTGCGGCTGGGCAGCACCTGATGGACGCGGCCATGGCCGAACAGCTCCGCCTGCTCGAGGGTCAGCAGCATCGACATGTCGAGGCCGCAATAGACCAGCGCAACGCGGTGCTCGTCGCAGTAGTTGCGGAGCTTGACCAGGCTCATGACCGCAGAAGAGTCAAAACCCGAGACGCCGGCGAAATCCAGGATGAGATAGCGCGCACCGGGACCCGTCCGGTTCTCGACGCAGCGGCGCACGTGCTCGAACACGCCGTTCGACGAGCCGAAGAAAATGAACCCCGTGAGCCAGAGGACGTGGATGCTGCCGCCATGCTCGCGCAACAGGCGCGCGTCGGCGGCGCTGCGCTCGACGTTGCTGGCGAATGC
>JAGRKR010000413.1 GCA_020442225.1 Hyphomicrobiaceae bacterium
GTCGCGGCGCGCCACCATCTGCGGTCGTGCGCGACGGGTCTTCTGGGTGCTCGCCCGCGGCCAGGTCTTCGCCAGCAACAGGCGCATCTTCATGTTGCGCTCGCCGGCCGTGCGACCGCCGAACACCACGGCGACGACGTGCTTGCCCTCGCGCCGCACGGACGTGACGAGATTGAAACCGGAGGCGCGGGTATAGCCGGTCTTGATGCCGTCGGTGCCGGCGACGGTGAACAGAAGGCCATTGTGGTTGCGATAACGGCGGCCGCGGAACGTGTAGTAGCGCTGCGAGAAATGCCGGTAGTGCCGGGGGAAGTCGTCGTACAGCCGCAGACTCAGGACGAGCATGTCGCGGGCCGTGGTGACCTGCCCGGGGTCGGGCAGGCCCGAGGCGTTACGGAAGACGGTGCGCGTCATGCCCATGGCGCGGGCTCGCGCGGTCATGGTGCGTGCGAAGGCCGCCTCGCTGCCGGCCAGATGCTCGGCGACGGCGATGGCGACATCGTTCGCCGACTTGGTCACCAGCGCTTTGATGGCCTCGATCACGGTGATCTGGCCGCCCGGCTGGATGCCGAGCTTGGACGGCGCGGCGGCGGCGGCCGCTTCGCTGAAGCGGATCTTCGAGGTGTAGGACAGCTTCCCCTGCTCGATCCGCTCGAACAGCAGGTAGAGCGTCATCATCTTGNNCTTGGTGAGCGAGGCCGGATACCTGAGTTCGCTGGCTGCCTCGGCATACAGCACGTTGCCGGTGTTGGCATCGACCACCATTGCGGCGCCGGGAGCCTGCCGGGCGTGGGCTGACGGCACGGCGGGCAGCACGCACAGTACCGCGGCAGCGGCCATGGCAATCATGCAGCGCAGCAGGCGCCGCGCTCTCGGTTGGACCGCCGTCTCAGCGGCTTCCCTCACAAGCATACTTACGCACCGTCCTCTGTCGACCCGAGAGCGGCCGTCGGGGGCCATGTCTCGGTTCCCTTGCCGTCGCCAGGATTTCTTGAGTGCCGCATAAACAAACATGCTCAATCAGGCATGAATTTGACGCGATACGATCCGGTCGAGGCGCTTTTTGACGACGAGCCTAGCGCGTCCGGGCTAGCGGTCGGTTAACGGCGGCGAAAGGTTGCTGCGACCGGCAACCGCAGGCTGCCAGTGCATCTTGCTGCATCGCAACATTTTCCTTGACAATTTTTGTGCAGCGCATAAATGTGATGCTGTGCTCGCCCAAGGGGAGGGCAGAGCGACCAAATTTCAGGCTGCAGAGTAAGCACAGGGATCAAGGACATGATGAAGGGTTTCGACGTGAAGGGCTTCGAGGACATCCAGAAGCTCGGCCAGTCCAACATGGATGCCGCGATGAAGGCTGCCGGCGAGTGGAACAAGGGCTGGCAGGCCATGGCCGCCGAGATGACGGACTATTCCAAGCGCGCCTTCGAAGAGGGCACGGCCACGTTCGAGAAGCTGATCTCGGCCAAGTCCGTCGAGCAGGCCGTCGAGATCCAGACCGGCTATGCCAAGCGCGCCTACGACGACTACATGGCCTACATGACGAAGCTTGGCTCCATGTACACCGAGTTCGCCAAGGAGGCCTATCGTCCGGTCGAGAAGGCGCTGCAAGGCGGCCGTTGACGGCAGCATCCGCGAGGTTGCGCCACCGCGCGATTGTCGCAGTCTTGAAAGGCCTGGCGGTTCGCCAGGCCTTTTTTTGTCCGATTTTTTCAGCGCAACATCGTGATGGGCGAGGTCTTGTCGAAGGGACCCCGCCTTCACACGTTAGAAGAAAGCCCCGCAGGCGAATTGCGGCTCACGGGTAAGACCGTCTACAATGCGTGGCGCCTCGCTTCGGGGGCGGTCACGGACAGGAATGCGGAGCGCGATAATGCGCCGGATGCGGGCGACGATGCAGGCGACGATGATGGCGGGGAAGGACGGGGCGAACGATCGCGACGGCGATCGCACGGATATCGTCACGAAGACCCGACCCAAGACGAAGAAGCCCAGCCTTTACAAGGTGCTGCTGCTCAATGACGACTACACGCCGATGGATTTCGTCATCTACGTGCTCGAGCGCTTCTTCAACAAGGGGCGCGATGAGGCGACCCGCATCATGCTCCACGTCCACCACAAGGGCGTCGGCATCTGCGGCGTCTACACGTACGAGATCGCCGAGACGAAGGTTGCGCAGGTCATGAGCTTTGCGCGCCAGCACCAGCATCCCTTGCAATGCACGATGGAAAAGGAGTAGCGCGCCCTTGCCTTCCTTCTCTCAGACTCTCGAAGAAGCCCTTCACCAGGCTCTGGCCTACGCCAACGAGCGCAGCCACGAGTACGCGACGCTCGAGCACCTGCTTCTGGCGTTGCTCGACGATCGCGACGCGGCCGCCGTGCTGCGCGCCTGCAACGTGGACATCGAGGTCCTGCGCAAGCGCATCACGGGCTACATCGATGCCGAGCTTTCTGGGCTCGTCGTGCCCGGCAGCGCCGAGGCGCAGCCGACCGCCGGGTTCCAGCGCGTGATCCACCGTGCCGTCGTGCACGTTCAGTCGTCGGGGCGTGAGGAGGTCACTGGAGCCAACGTGCTCGTGGCCATCTTCGCCGAGCGCGAGAGCCATGCGGCCTACTTCCTGCAGGAGCAGGAAATGACACGGTTCGATGCCGTCCAGTACATCAGTCACGGCATCGCTAAGCGGCCCGGAATGTCGGAGCCTCGCACCGTCCGAGGCGTCGACGAGGAGTCGAGCGGCGACGGCGAGGACAAGAAGACCGGTATGGACGCCCTCAACACGTACTGCGTGAACCTCAACAAGAAGGCGCGGGACGGCAAGATCGACCCGCTCATCGGGCGAGAGCCCGAGGTGCTGAGGACCATCCAGGTTCTCTGCCGGCGCCAGAAGAACAATCCGCTGTTCGTCGGTGATCCCGGCGTCGGCAAGACCGCGATCGCGGAAGGGCTGGCGCGCAAGATCGTGCGGGGCGAGGTGCCCGACGTGCTCAAGGAGGCGACCATCTTCGCGCTCGACATGGGCGCGTTGCTGGCCGGCACGCGCTATCGCG
>JAGRKR010000414.1 GCA_020442225.1 Hyphomicrobiaceae bacterium
TCCCGGCTCGCATAGGGGCGGAAATCGGCGGGGTTGTAGGGAACCCAGGCGTCGGCGATCCGGCGGGGAAAGCGCAGATCGTCGGCGAGGCTGAAGGCATTGTCGACGAACCCGGCGCAGATGCTGTGGCCGGCGAACGCCTGGCGATGCGCGTCGATGAAGGTCCAGCCATGCAGCTTCGCCGTTTCCTTCATCGCCGCGTGGAGCATGTCCGCGACCTGCTCGCCCTCCCGCGCTTTCGCCTCGCTGAGCGAGAAGTCCGGCAGCACGGTCATGCCGGCCTGCCCGTCGGGGCACACCGACTTGCCGTCGCCGAGCAACGCCAGGCGCGGGTAGGCGGTGAGGATGACGCGATCGGATTCGTCCCAGGGCACGTGCAGGATGTTGTGCACGGCCCGCATCAGCGCCTTGTAGCGGTCGGCGAGCGCGACGATCTGCGGACGCGCCTGCTTGCGGCCATGCACCTGCCCGAACCAGCCGCCGATGCGGCGCAGGGTGGAGGCATCGCTCAGGATGGCATTTGCCACCAGTCGCGAGAAGCCGACGTCGTTGCCGCCGATCGACACGAGCACCAGATCGATGCGGCGGGCCTTCTTGCGATCGCACTTGTGCAGGGACAGATTCTGCAGCTCCGGCACCTTGCCCGAGAGGTGATAGGCTTCGGGAACCTCGACGAGCGGCGCCGTGCCGCCGCACTGCGCCGTGGCCACGGAGGATATCTGCGACTTGTCCGGCGGCGTCGGCACCCATTCGTTGCCCTTGTAGCGGAGGAAGAGCCCGTTCGTGATCTCCGCGCCGGAGCAGGCGAAGCCGAGGAACGTCACGGCGCGATGCGGATTCTCGACCGCGAGCTGCAGCGCGACGCGCAACTGATGCGAATAGAGCGAACGGTGGCAGGCCTGATCGTGCCAGAGTGCGCCCTGCGCCAGGAAGCCCTTGTCGCCGATCTTGCTCCAGGTGCCGATGCGCGTGGGATAGCCGAGCAGATCGCCGCGCTTGTTGCCGCGCGCGTAGTCGATGGCGCGGTCGCGCGAGAAGCGGATGGGCTGATCGGGATTGCCCTCGCCCGAGCCGAACGAGTCGCCGAGCCCGACGACCAGCAGGTCCTCGACGGTCATGACGGTCTCTGCCGCCTGGCTGCCGTCCACGAGCACGGAAACCGTGGCGCCGAGCGGGTAGGGAACGACGAGCTTGACCGGCTCGCGACAGTCTGCCGGCACGGCCGCCGGCTTGACCTTGCGCGAATGGCGCGGCGTCAACAGCCACACGCACTGCTTGCCCTGGATCTGGAGCCCCTCGATGCGGGCAATGACAACATGGCTCTTGGGATTGATGTAGTCCGCGGGGTCCGAGCACTGATACCTGTTGCGCTTGGGGTTCCAGCACGTCCGCCCGAATACGGTGATGGCCCAGCCGTCGCGGTGGCGGGCGGAGAGCTGGCGCTCAGCGTTCAGGATCGGGGTGCGGCGCTCCGCCTGGGGCAGCGCTTCGAACGTCGCCCGGTGCATCTCGGTGTCGGCCGGCGAACGGAACAGGCGGAACGGGTTCTCCACCTTCCAGGTGATGACGGGCTCCGGGAAGGGAGCCGCCATCGCCGGGCCGGTCATGCCCGCGAGACAGAGCAGAAGTCCGAGAAGGGGCCACGCCCGCTTCCGGCAGGATCGATCGAGGTGCTGACGGACAACCATGGTGGTCACCTGCTCCTCCCTCTGGTGCAAAAAGCGACAACTGACCGGATGCGCTCCGGCTTTCCTCAGACCCTGCCCCGCGCAAAGGCGAGGCCGATGCGCCAGAAACGGCGCAATGGCACGACGGCGTCAGCGCCATGCGCCGCCGCGGCATCCGGACTCGAAACGGCGGACAGATAGGGCTCAACCAAGGCCAAAGGAAGGAAGGCGGTCAACAGTGGTCGCCTGAGCCTGTGCAGATCCTGGCGGGCTGCCGCGACAGACAGGCGCGCCCTGGCGGCCAGCTCCTCGCGCCGATCCGAGCCCCCGGCGACGTCACAGAGGCCCCGCGACGGTTCCGCCAGTCCCCGCGCCAGGCCATAGGCCGTGGCGGCGTGGCCGAGCGTCGCCCGGGACACATCCCCCTCCCCGCCGCCGAGCAGGGCGAGCGCCACCTCGAACAGCGCGCCCTCGGTGGCCATCAATGGGCCGTCCGGCCCGGCGTCGCCACCCGCACCGCTCCCGTCCGCGCCGCCACCGGCCCGGCAGCTTGCGATGGCGCCCAGCAGCGGCGTGGCGGAGATGCCCCATTGCCGCAGCGCGCCGGTGAGCCGGTCGAGCGCGGGCTGGCCGCTCAGGGCTCCGGTCATGCCGGCCGCGAGCGCATCGTGCCACCATTGCAGGCGGATTTCGGCCAGCGTCGGCTCGCTGGTCTGCCAGGGAATGCGCGCGATCTCAGCGGCGACGGCCGCCAGCGCCACCAGCGCGCCTTGCGCCGCCGCCGGCGCCAGCAGGGCTGCCGCGTAGCGATCGGGCTCGCCCGCCTTGGCGACCTCGGCGATCTGCCGCTCGGTCGCACCGGACATCATATCGGGTGGCACGGCCGTCAGAGGAGATGGGCCGGCGCGACCATCGCCACGCTCACCGGCAACGACAGGATCAAGTTGATCCGGGCATAGTTTCTCACCCGGAGCCGGGCCTCCAGCTTGGCCTCCGGGCTCGCCGCGACCAGGCCGAGCATCACTTTGAGGGCGGGCCAGATGGCGAAATGCACCAGCGCCCACATGAGCAGACCGAGCCACACGCCTGCACCGAGGATGGCATGGCGCGAGGCTACGCCGCCGCCGTAGAGGCCCATCGAGAGGACCTGCAGCAGCTCGCCGTTGAGCGCCAGGAGGGCAAACCCGCTGATCACGGTCACGGTGGAGGCATGCCGGAACGAGAGGGCGACGCGCGGAGCGATGCTGCGTGCGATCGCCGCGCGGCCGGCGTCGTCCAGCTCCTGCAGCGCCACGAGTTGCACCAGGTTGACGAACCAGACGAGCCCGATCCAGACGATCACGGCGAACACGTGCAGCCAGCGGAGCAGAAAGCGGGCGAGGTGGCTGTCGGCAGGCGCGCCGGCGGCCACGCACGTGACGAGCAGCAGCAACGCCAGCACGCCGCCCAGAACGAGTGCCTTGAACGGAGATGCGAGAACCTGCATCGCTCACCCTTCTCTGGTGCCGGCCGCGTGCCGGAGCGCCTCAGTCGACCGCCAGCAGCGCCGCGGCGATGCGGCGCCCTTCCGCCAGCAGTACGTTATAGGTGCGGCAGGCGGCGCCGGTATCCATGATCTCCAGCCCGATGCCGGCGCCGGACACCGTGTCGCGCACGGGCTCCGGCGGCTGCACGACCTCCCGTCCGGTGCCGAGGAACAAGACGTCGATGGCCTCGCTCTCGGCCACGACGGCCGCGAAATCAGCCGCCGCCAGCCGCTCGACCGTGTCGATATCCCAACCATAGATCCCGCTCGGCAGCAGCAGCAGGCAGCCGCGATGGCTCATCCCGGCAAATCTGAAGCCGCCGTTGCCATAGGCCTCGATCGGGGCGCGGCCCAGGTAGCTGGCACCAGCCATGCTGCACCTCGCGCTTCAGTCTGTCGCTTGCCCGACCCGGCCGCCGCCGCTCACGAACCGGCGGGGTCAGACCTGCTCTTTCGCCTTCGGGCTGTCCGCCGACGGCGTGCTCCAATCGCGCTTCACGCCCCACCACAGCAGGAGCGGCGAGGCGACGAAAATCGACGAGAACGTGCCGACGATGATGCCGAACAGCATCGTGAAGGCGAAGCCGCGGATGACCTCGGTGCCGAACACATAGAGCGCGAGCACCGCGACGAACGTCGTGCCAGAGGTGACGACGGTGCGCGACAGCGTCTCGTTGATCGAGCGATTGAGCAGTTCCTCGAGCGGCATGCGTTTGAATCGTCGCAAGTTTTCTCGAATTCGGTCGAACACGACGACGGTATCGTTGATCGAGTATCCCGCGAGCGTCAGCAGCGCCGCCACGATCGACAGGTCGAACTCGAGCTGCAGCAGACTGAACACGCCGACGGTGATGAGCACGTCATGGGTCAGGGCGATGATGGCGGCGACCGCGAACTGCCACTCGAAGCGGAACCAGATGTAGAGCAGAATGCCGATGATCGCCGCGGAGACCGCGATCATGCCGGCCTGCTTGAGTTCGGCCGACACGGACGGGCCGACCACCTCGATGCGCCGGATGTTGAGATCGGCGCCCAGGGCCGCGCGCACCTTGGTGGCGGCGGCTTCCTGCGCCTTCTCGCCGCCGGGCTGCTGCTCGACGCGGATCAGCGCCTCGTTCCCCGAAGCGCCGAGGCTCTGGATCTGCACGTCGCCAAGGCCGAGGCCGCCGAGCTTCGTGCGCAACCCGGGGATGTCGACGCTGCCCGATTTCGCCTGCACCTCGATCAACGAGCCGCCCTTGAAGTCGATGCCGAAATTGAGGCCCTGGGTCGCCACCAGCACGATCGAGCTGAGGATGGCGAGCGCCGAAGCGATGATGAAATACCGGCGCAGGCCGATGATGGGAAAGAGGCTCGCATGCGGCCAGAAATCGACGCCCTTGAACATCATGGGTGGCGATCCTTGCTTAGAGTGGAGCGGGCACGCGACGCTCGGTCTGGCGAACCAGCCAGAGTGAGACGAGCAGGCGTGTCACGGTGAAGGCGGTGAAGACGGTGGTCATGATGCCGAGGCAGAGCGTCACGGCGAAGCCACGGATTGGTCCAGAGCCGAGCCAGAACATGACGATGCCGGCGATCAGGGTCGTCAGGTTGGAGTCGATGATGGTGGCGAGCGCTCGTGAGAAGCCCGCCTCGATGGCCGAAATGGGCGTCTTGCCGTTGCGCAACTCCTCGCGGATGCGCTCGTAGATGAGCACGTTGGCGTCGACCGCCATGCCGACCGTCAGGACGATGCCGGCGATGCC
>JAGRKR010000415.1 GCA_020442225.1 Hyphomicrobiaceae bacterium
CATCTCGCGCAGCAGATCGGCATCAGGCGTCTATTTCAGGTGGCTGCGCACGTTCATCATGTCGTTGGTCATCGGTGGTTCTCCGGTCCGAGTTTTGCTTTCAGGAACCCGATCCTATCCGGAAACTCCGGTGACCACCGAAAGCCGTTCGCTCGCTACAGCGCCCGCTTAAGGGCGCCCTTCGCCAACGGCTTCACCGTCATAACCTACACCACGCCACGGGACATTATCGGAAACTTGCCAGTGGAACACGCACGCCATGCGGTACCCCACCACCGTTTCACGCTCGATTCTGCTCACCCGGCCACGTACAGCAGCAACTCGGTTGGGCTAGAAATTAGCACTAGTAATACAGTTTAGCCAGTGCTAAACTTCTCGGACTAGAGGGTGATACCCACATGGGCCTGTCTGACTTCACGCGGCGCTTGTTTCTCCGATCTCTCACAGTCGCACCGCTGACGACAGCCGCCGCAGCGGCCGGTTCAAATCACAACGGCTCCCACGCGGACGGCAACGATGTTGTGGGGGAGGTGAACCATGAGCGAAACGGCTTCGATCCGCACGCGCTGCTGACTGACTGGGATGCGGGTTCGGTGACGGTCGGGGCGGACGGCCGCCGGACGCGCGAATGGACGGTCACGGCCACGGACCAGGAGTTCGAAGTCGCACCCGGCGTCACCTTCGCGGGCTGGCTCTACAACGGCCGCGTTCCGGGGCCGACGCTTCGCTGCGTGGAGGGCGAGAGGCTGCGGATACGTTTCGTCAACGCCAGCACGCATCCTCACTCCATGCACTTCCACGGCATCCATGCCGCCCGCATGGATGGCGTTCCCGGCGCCGGCCTGGCACAGCCCGGCGAGGAGTTCGTCTACGAGTTCGACGCCCTTCCCTTCGGCTGCCACCTCTATCATTGCCACGCCATTCCGCTGAAGCGCCATATTCACAAGGGCCTCTATGGGGCCTTCATCGTCGATCCCGATCCAGCCCTTCATCCGGCGGAGCGCGCCTATGCCGCGTCCCGCCTGCTCGGCGCGCCGGAGAATGCGCAATGGCAAGAGATGATCATGGTGATGAACGGCTTCGACACGAATTTCGACGACGAGAACGAGTTCTACGCCGTGAACACCATTCCCTTCGCCTATTTCAAGAAGCCGATCAGGATCGACAAGTCGCGGCCGGTCAGGGTCTATCTCGTCAACATCACCGAGTTCGACCCGATCAACTCGTTTCACCTGCATGGCAATTTCTTCGACTTCTATGACCACGGGACGACTCTGCAACCCACCCACCGCACGATCGACACGGTGATGATGTGCCAGGCGCAGCGCGGCATCCTGGAATTCACGTTCGCCAACCATGAGCCGGGCCTTTACATGTTCCACGCGCACCAGTCGGAGTTCGCCGAACTCGGCTGGATGAGCCATTTCGAGGTGGTAGAGGCATGAGAGCCAACCTGGCATGGCTGGCCGTTCCCGCTGCCGCCTTGGCGATTGTCGTGACGCTGCTTCTGATCTGGCGGCCGCTGGACCTGGTGTCCAACTCGTCGCCGCCGGTCGAAGAGGTGACGGTGGAGTCGGTGGCGTTGACACCGGGGTTGATCCGCATGTTTCTGAGGACGGACGGATCGAGACCCGTCGCGATCGCGCAGGTCCAGGTGGACGGCGCCTACCGGCTGTTTTCGGCCGATCCTCCGGCTCCGTCCTCGCGGCTCGGCGCCCTGCGTCTCGACATTCCCTATCCGTGGATCTCCGGCGAGGCTCATCACATCGCGCTCGTTACCGCCACGGGGCTGGTCATAAACCACGAGATCGAGGTCGCTCAGGAAACGCCCGGACTGAACGCCGCGTCACTGCGCCTGCTCGGCACCGTGGGTCTGCTGCTTGGCGTCGTGCCGGTGGTCATCGGCCTGCTGGCCTGGCCCGCCATGCGCTCGGTCTCGCCACAGGGCCTCAGCTTCATCCTCGCCCTGACCATCGGCCTGTTGGGCTTCCTGCTGGTCGACACGATCGGCGAGGGGCTGGAAAACGCCGGCGAAACGATTGGAAGGCTGCGCGGCCCGGCCTTGTTCTGGGCGGTGTTCGCGGTCACTACGATCGCGCTGCTGGCACTCGGGCGGCGGCATGGACATGCGCCGGAAGGCCTGAAGCTGTCGCTGTTCATCGCCATCGGCATCGGGCTTCATAATTTCGGCGAGGGCCTTGCGGTAGGAGCAGCACTTTCGAGCGGCGCCGCCGCCCTCGCAGCTTATCTCGTGATCGGCTTCACAATTCATAATGTGACGGAAGGCATCGGGATCGCAGCGCCGCTGGCGAAAGAGAAGCCGGCGCTGGCTCAGTTCGCGGCGCTCGCGGCAATCGCCGGCCTGCCGGCGGTCGCCGGCACGGTGATCGGCACGCAGGCCATCAGCCCGCTTTGGGTGTCGGTGTGCTTCGCGATCGGAGCAGGGGCGATCCTGCAGGTCATCATCGAAATCGTGGCGCTGATACAGCGCCGCACCGGAGTCACCATCACGCCTGCAACCGCAGCCGGCGTCACATCCGGCTTCGCAATCATGTATGGAACTGCGCTGTTCGTGTGACCGGCAGCAGCGGTGGAGCGACAGGTCTCGATGCCGCTCTATTCGGCAAGCATCTTCAGTTTTGCGACGGCCACGTCATCGGCTTCGTGCAGGTCGAGCGTTCCCTGAAACGCTCCGCCTTTCTCGAAGAGAAAGACGCCAGCCGAATGATTCATGGTGTAGTCGCCTCCCTCGCGCGGAACCTTGGCGTAGAAGATCCGGTAAGCCTTGGCGAAGGCCTTGACCTGTTCAGGTGTGCCGGTAACGGCGCTAAAGCGCTTATCGAAAGACGCTATGTATGATTTGAGAACCGCTGGCGTGTCGCGCTCCGGATCGACGCTGAACAGAACGACCTGTATTTTGCCCGCGTCCGCCCCAAGTTGGTCCATAAAGCTGGCGAGACGCAAGAGAGTCGTCGGGCAGACGTCCGGGCAATAGGTAAATCCGGCGAACAGCGCCAAGGCTTTGGCGTCGAAGTCGCGCTTGGTGACGGTGCGGCCATCTTGATCGACGAGCGTGAACTCGCCACCGATGGAAACGGACTTTTCCGTGGCATCCCAGGGGGCGACATAGGCCGCGATCGCCAGCCCGAGAACAGAACCCAGGACCGCAGCAGCCAAGCCCCAGCCGACAAGGCGTTTCGCGCGCGGGGTCATCAGTGTTTCTGGTGGGTTTCGGCAGGATCTGCGCTGCCCAGGGGCACGATCGGAACTTCGAACTCCATCGTTCCTGCCTCCTGGAACACCATGGTGACGGGCAGCTTGCCCTCCGCCGTCCGTTCCGCGGAAACCTTGGTGAGCATAATGTGCATCGCCCCCGGACGCATGACCACTTCGCCATGACTCGGGATCGGAACGCCAACCGGCAGTGGCTCCATGCGCGCCACGCCGTCCTTGACCTCCGTTTTGTGGATGGCGGTCGTGCCGGCGGCAGGGCTGTCGACGGCGAGGAGAAGATCGTCCTGACCCGACTTGTTATGAATGGTGAGATAGACGGCGCCTGTTCGGGCGGCGCCCGGCACCAGCCGCGCCCAGGCCTGTTCCACCACGATGTCGCCGAACTTCCAGGGGCCGGAGGTATCGCTGGCCCAAGTCGTGTCCGGAGAAATCAGAGCGAGAGCGGCGAGCAGCCCGTTCGTCCAGATCGCTTTCATCGAATTCGTCCTCGTTCAGCCGTGCGAACGCAGCAGCCGCAGGGCATTGATCGTCACCAGCACGGTGGCGCCGGTATCGGCCAGGATGGCGATCCACAGGCCAGTGGCGCCGATCACCGTCGTCACGAGGAAGACAGCCTTGAGGCCAAGCGATACCGCGACGTTCTGCCGGATGATTGCCGTGGTTTGCCGCGACAGACGCACGAGGCTGGCAATGTCGGAAATCCGGTTGTTGAGCACGGCGGCGTCGGCCGCCTCAAGCGCCACGTCGGTGCCGGACCCCATGGCGATCCCCACCGTCGCCGCTGCAAGGGCAGGGGCGTCATTGACCCCGTCACCCACCTTGGCCACGCCGCCGTCACCAGCCTTTTCGCGGATGACCGCGAGCTTGTCTTCCGGCAGCAGTTCCGCCTTCACCTCCATGCCCACGGCTTTGCCCACCGCCTCGGCATTGGCGCGGTTGTCGCCGGTCAGCATGAGCGGGATCAGGCCCAGCGCCTTGATCTCCCGGATTCCGGCGATGGCATCGGCGCGCGGCTCGTCGCGCAGGGCAATGAGGCCGATGGTCTCGCGGCCGGAGAGGACGACCGACACGCTCTTGCCTTCGCTCTCCAGCGCGCCCGCGCGGGCCAGCACGGAACCGTCTTGAACACCAAGACGGATAGGGGCGCCAACCGTGATCATCCGCCCTTCGGCGCGGCCAGCGACGCCCTTGCCAGGCAATATTTCGGACGCGACGGCGGCGTATTTCAGTTTGCGTGAAGCAGCTTCCGCCACGATCGCCGTGGCCAGCGGATGCGACGAGCTTGCCTCGACCGCGGCGGCCAGCCGCAAAACGTCGTCGGCCGGTGCCGTGCCGAGCGCAACGACGTCCGTCACGGCGGGCCTGCCTGCTGTGAGCGTGCCGGTCTTGTCGAAGGCGATGTGCTTCACCTTGCCGATCGCTTCGAAGACGCCGCCGCCTTTTACCAACAGGCCGCGGCGGGCGCCGGAAGCGAGGCCGGACGCGACCGCAGCCGGCGTCGAAATCACCAGCGCGC
>JAGRKR010000416.1:0-1154 GCA_020442225.1 Hyphomicrobiaceae bacterium
CAGCGGATCGCCATCGCCCGCGCGATCCTGCGTGATGCGCCGGTCCTGCTGCTGGACGAGGCCACGAGCGCGCTCGATGCCGAAAGCGAGACGCTGGTCCAGAAGGCGCTCGAGCGGGTCATGAGCGGGCGCACCACGCTGGTCATCGCGCATCGTCTGGCGACCGTCCAGAAGGCCGACCGCATCGTCGTCATGGATGGCGGGCGCATCGTCGAGGAGGGGACGCACGCTTCGCTTGTCGCGCGCGGCGGTCTCTATGCCCGGCTGGCGGATCTGCAACTCACCGGCGAGCGCGTGGCATGAGCGGGGCCGCGGCTGGCGCGCCGCTCGATCCCGCGAAGCTGCAACTGCTCTCCTTCGACGTATTCGGCACGCTCATCTCCGTGCGCGACAGCTCCTATGACGCCTTCCGGCGCATCCTGGCCGAGGCCGGGCGGCCGGACGTGGACGTGAAGGCCTTCTGGGAGGTCTGGGAGGAGGCCAATATCGAGGGCTACTGGCAGCCCTACCGGCCCTACAAGGAGATCTGTCGGGCGAGCCTCGCCCATGCCTTCGCCGCGTTCGGCGTGACGGGCGGTGATCCCGGCGCGATACGGCACTACTTCGACGCGTTCGAGAGCTTCGAGCTCTATCCCGACGTCGTGCCGACTCTCGAACGGCTGGCGGCGCGCTACCGTCTGGCGGTCGTGTCGAACATCGACGACGATCTGCTCGCCTTGACGCCGCTGGGGCGGGATTTCGATCTGGTCTGCACGGCCGAGAAGGCGCGCGGCTACAAGCCGGATGGCACACTCTTCCGCTATCTGCTGGCGCAATCGGGGCTGGCGACCGACGAGATCCTGCATTCCGGGCAGTCGCAATTCACCGACATGGTCGGCGCCAAGCCGCTCGGCCTGACGGTCGCCTGGATCAACCGGCGGGGCATTACCCTGTCGCCGAAGGTGCCGGTCCCCGACTATCGCTTTTCCGACATCGCCAGCGTTGCCGAGCTGGTGCTCGGGCCGACAACGCCGGCCTGAACGGGTGAGGGCCTACTTGAGGCTGGCCACACCCTCCGCGAAGCCCTTGAGTGAGATGGGGATGCCGATGCCGGCTTCCTCCGTCTGGAAGATGACGAAAATGGCGGTCTTGCCCTTCGTCAGCTTCTCGATGAG
>JAGRKR010000416.1:1224-3380 GCA_020442225.1 Hyphomicrobiaceae bacterium
TGCCCGACATCCTTGTCGTCGATCTTGAGGCCGAGGCCCGGCGGCAGCAGCACGCCGAGCGGCGCGAATACGCGCAGGACGCGGGAGCCGTTGGAGAATTTCTGATAGTAGACGGTGAGGCCGACGTTCGGCCGGTCCTCGGCCGTCACGCTCTGCACGAGGGCGCAAATCTCGCTCGTGGCGCCGGGCACGGACTTGCACAGCACCTGCCAGTCGCCGTGCTGGGCCTTGATGCGGTTGCCTTTGCGCTCCGGACCGGCAGCCAATGCGACGCCGCCAGCTGCGAGGAGCAGGGCTCCGGCGACAAGCAGGGCTGCGCTGCGGCAGAGAGATCGGCGGGCGGCCTCGAAGCGCACGACGTGATCCTCATCGGTATCCGGGGCCCTTGGCACGGCGGGCCGGTTCAGTCTCGGCGGGGCCGCCTCGACGGCGGCAGGCCATGGCGGGCAGTCTAATCCATGATTCTCTGGCCGGCTGGAATGCAGACCTGAGGAAAACCGACATACGGCACGATCGCGCGACCTCAGCTGCGACGTTCAGACTGGGGATCGTCGAGGCTGGCTCTCTCGACGACTTGTGCCTGCGATCTCCGGCAGGATTGGGGCCTAATTGGGACTGAGCCCATCACCAACCCTGCCGAGTGAGCCCGCGCCCCTTCAACGCGAAGAAATGCCGCATGACGGTGGACTTGAGGCAATGCGGCCCATTGTGTTTTGTGGCCTTGATAGGCAGGCTCCGCTTGCACGGTCGCACAGAGTCCCATTCCTCGACGTCACGACATGGGCAGCCTGACCTCTCAGAAGGGCGGGCGATTGTGGGATCGCAGGCGTTGCCGAGCGGGGTGAGGTCGGAACGCGAGCGCATCGTCGCTTCGAACCGGAGACGGTCTCGAGGCCGGTTGCTTTGGTTGCCGGCAGGGCCGCGTAGAGGGAAGACGGAATTGCAGGGAGCAAATCTATGAGGATCCGTTCGCGCCTGAGCACCGCAGGCCGGAGCGCCTATCTGGCGATGGCGTTCGCGCTCTCTGCTGTCGCCGGGACGAGTGCCGCGCTCGCCGGCACCGGTCAGCCGTCTCCCTGGCAGAAGGGGTTCCAGGGGGCTGCGACGCCGATCGCCGAGAAGATCCACTGGTTCCACGACATCCTGCTGTGGATCTGCGTCATCGTCACCGCGTTCGTGATGGGGCTGCTGCTGATCGTCATCCTGCGCTTCAACGAGCGGGCCAACCCCAAGCCGTCGAAGACGTCGCACAATACCGCACTGGAGGTGGCGTGGACGCTCATTCCGGTGCTGATCCTGCTCGCGATCTTCGTGCCGTCTCTGCGCCTCCTGAAGGATCAGTACAGCTATCCGAAGGCGGACGTGGTCATCAAGGCGACCGGCAACCAATGGAACTGGGACTACCAGTACCTCCAGCACAAGGCCATCAAGTTCACCTCGTCGATGGTTTCCGACGAGGACATCCTCAAGAAAGAGCTGGGCGATGCCAAGTTCTCCGAGCGCTTCGGCAAGATTCAGGGCATCGACCGATGGAAGGCGCTCTACAAGGAGGCGGCGCCGCTGTGGGCCAAGCACAAGCTCGTACGGCTGCTCTCCGTCAACAATGAGGTGGTGGTTCCCGTCGGTAAGGTGGTGCACGTGCTCGTGACGGCCTCCGATGTCATCCACGCCTGGACGATCCCCTCGTTCGGCTCCAAGGTCGATGCCGTTCCCGGTCGCACGACGGCCACCTGGTTCAAGGCGACCAAGACCGGCGTCTTCTACGGCCAGTGCTCGGAGCTCTGCGGCAAGGACCATGCCTTCATGCCGATCGCGGTGCGCGTGGTGGCCGAGCCGGTCTACAAAGAGTGGATCGCCATCATGACCTCGACCGAGATCAAGAGCCGGCGCGAGCGCTTCGAGCGCGCCCGCAAGGTGATCGAGAAGGCTTCGCTGGAGGAAGGCGGCTTGCAGATCGCGGACGCCTCGAAACGCTGAGAGACCGCTGCACTTTTCGATCGATATATCTGCGCGGTCCCACGGATTGCCGATCGCGCGACTTGAAGACAAGGATCAGGGCTAATGGCAGGCACGGCACACGCGGCTCACGACGCACATGACCATACCCCACGTGGTCTGAAGCGGTGGCTCTTCTCGACGAACCACAAAGACATCGG
>JAGRKR010000417.1:0-13286 GCA_020442225.1 Hyphomicrobiaceae bacterium
GACGCCCCGCGCCGCCAACGCGCGAGCGGTGGCCGCGCCGAGACCGGAGGCGCCGCCCGTGACCACCGCCGCAATGCCAGCATCCAGCTTCATAATGTTCTCCCTTCGTTTGCGCCGGCCGCATCCACAACCGCCGTCAGACCGCGAGGCGTCAGCGCCACGCGGTCAACTGATCCTGATCGGCGGCCAGGATATCGGGGATGTGCCCCGCCGAGAAGCCCCGGCTGGCGCGCCGGTTTCCGCGCGCTATAGTGCCGGGGGCGGCGCGCCCGCGCTCACCCCCTCGCACCTCGACGCGGACAGACAGCAGGAGCGGACGATCGTGGCAGACAAGAGACTGATCGACCTCGTCAGCGACACCTCGACCCGCCCATCCGCCGGCATGCGCAGGGCCATTGCCGAAGCCGTCGTCGGCGACGAGCAGAGCGGCGAAGATCCGACCACCAATGCCCTCCAGGAGCGTGTCGCCGATCTCCTTGGCAAGGAGGCCGCCCTGCTCGTGCCGTCCGGCACGATGTGCAACCAGATCGCCATGCTCGTGCATTGCCGGCCCGGCGACGAGGTGATCGCCGCAGATGTCACGCACATCTTCACGTCGGAAGCCGGCGGCGGTTCCGCGCTCGCAGGCGTGCAGACGTGGCCGCTGCCGTCCGAGCACGGCATCTTCAAGCCGGCCGACCTCGCCGAGGCGATCCGCGACCCCGCCAAGCGGAACAACCCGCGCTCGCGTCTGGTGGTCATCGAGCAGACCGTCAACCGGGGTGGCGGCGCCGTCTGGCCGCAAGCCGCCATCGAGGACGTCGCCAAGGTCGCCCGCAAGCACGACCTCGTCATTCATATGGACGGCGCGCGGCTTCTGAACGCTGCCGTCGCCTCCAACCGTCCGGCAGCCGCGATCACCGCACCGGTGGACAGCGTCTGGCTCGACCTCTCGAAGGGCCTGGGCTGCCCGATCGGTGGCGTGCTCGCCGGCAGCAAGGCCTTCATCGCCGAGGCCTGGCGGTGGAAGCAGAGGCTCGGCGGCGCCATGCGCCAGTCCGGCATCATCGCCGCGGCCGGGCTCTACGCGCTCGATCACAATATCGGGCGCCTTGCAGAGGATCACGCCAACGCCCGGCTGCTCGCCGAACGGATCGGCGCACTGCCCGGCGTGCGCATCGACCCGCCCCGGGTCGAGACCAACATCGTCTATTTCGACGTCAGCAGCTCCGGCACGACGAACCAGGAGCTCTGCGCCAAGCTGCGCAGCCACGGCGTGCGCATGGGCACCTCTTACGGCGGCCGCATCCGGGCCGTGACGCACCTCGATGTCAGCCGTACAGATTGCGAGCAGGCGGCCGAGGTGTTCGCGACGGCGCTCGCCGAGGCGGCGCAATCACGGAGCGGCGCGCACTAGCATCCATGCGGTTGCTCAGGCTGGCGACAGGCGTCAAACCCCGGCTCCGACGTGGCACGTCGCCGGGCTGTCCGTCCGCCAGCCTCGCGCGCCCCAGCGCGGCCGGCCCTCGCGCGGAACCGCGCCTTCGACGAAAAACTCGTAGCAGTTGGCGCTGGTCTTGACGGCGCGCCAGCAGCCGCCCGCCAAACCTGCCGTGTAGAAGGTGCAGAAGGCGGGACCCCGGAACGACCAGTAGCCTTTGGCCTTGCCGCGCTTGTCCCAGTAGTCGATGCCGCCCTGGTGATCATAGCTTTCGATCCAGGGCTGCCCCGAGGCGTAGACGCCCGCCAGACGCTGGCCGATGAAGGCGCGCTGCATCGCCTCGACGGACATCCAGCGTGCGGTAGCGTCGGCCATCGACGGCCAACCCAGGGCGATCAGCGCGACGAGCACGCGGACGCGCATCGGCTCGGCTCCTTCCCTCGTGCGGCGCTGCGGCGCGCCACCGGTGGGGAACTCTAGCATACTTCGTACTGCGCGCGCAGCCAGGGGCTCCAAAACCGGCGAAAGCGTGAACCACGCCGGCCCGCCTGGGGCGATTAGCGCGTCTTGCGCCCGCGACAGCGTTTCCCGCTCTCCACCATCAGCTCGGCGCGGGTCTGCCGCGCAAGCTCGCGCACGCGCACCAGATGGCCGCCCGCCTCGGGCGCCGCAGCGGACGATGCCTGTTTTGCAATGGCGCTGTCGAGGGCCTGCTCGGCCGCGCGTGTCTCGTCTATGCCCCGAGCGAGCTCGCGGCAATCGAGCTGACCCTTGGCGCCGCGGTAGGCAAACAGCCGGATGCCCGACAGATAGTCCTCCGCCGAGGTCTTCTGCCAGACCCACTTGCGGGCTGGATCGGCCATCATCGCCTTCAGCTTATCGACCTGAGGCCTCGGCGCGGCATCCGGCGGCGGCGGCGGGCTTTTCTCGGGACGCGCCAGGGTCGGGGCGCTCGTCACGGGCGGCACTTTCGTCGCCGTGCGCGCCTTACGGATGGGCGCCTTCACCGCTGCCGATCTCTTCGGCTGGATGCTATGGGCGGGTCTCAGATCGTCTTTGAGGGAGCCGAGGGGGCGGGGGGCTGGATCGCTCCACCTCGACCCGGCACAGCCTGCGAGCAGGATCGCCACGAGCCCCACGATGGACGTGCGAAGCGGCCGGCATATCTGGAACATCTTCACGCACCCAGCAAAGCGACAGGGGTCACTGCACGACGGATACGCGAGACCGAACCTCACGTATCGTAACGCGACAGGCCTTAAGATTTGCTTGATGCGCCGACGTTCTGTGTATCGATTGGAGCAAGCAACGATCAACGCAGATCACCAGACGCCGAAGCGTCTGGTATCCGGGGACATGGTGTCCGGGACATGGATCGCGCGCGACGTCGCCGATCAGTACGACCGCGGCATGCCCAGCACGTGCTGCCCGAGGAACGCCAGCACCATGTTGGTCGAGATCGGAGCGGTCTGATAGAGACGCGCCTCACGCCACTTGCGCTCGACGCCATACTCCCGCGCATAGCCGAAGCCTCCGAACGTCTGCATGCACGTGTCGGCTGCCGCCCATGCCGCCTCCGAGGCGAGCATCTTCGCCATGTTGGCTTCCGCCCCGCAGTCCCGATGGGCCTCGAACATGGCCGCCGCCTTGCGCACCATCAGCTCGGCCGCCTGGGTCTGGGCATAGGCGCGGGCGATGGGGAACTGCACGCCCTGGTTCTTGCCGATCGGGGCGCCGAAGACCACGCGCTCCTTGGCGTACTCGGATGCGCGGCGGATGAAGTACTTGGCGTCTCCGATCGACTCCGAGGCGACGAGGATTCGCTCCGCGTTCATGCCGTCGAGGATGTACTTGAAGCCCCGGCCCTCCTCGCCGATCAGACTCTCGGGAGGGATCTTGAGGTTGTCGAAGAACACCTCGCAGGTGTTGTGGTTGACCATGGCGTCGATCTTGCGGATCTCGAGGCCGTTGCCTTTGGCTTCCCTGAGATCGACGAGGAAGACCGACAGGCCCTCGGAGCGCTTCTTCACCTTGTCTGCCGGCGCCGTGCGCGCCAGCAACAGCATGAGGTCGGAGTAGAGCGCGCGGCTCGTCCACACCTTCTGGCCGTTGACGAGATAGTGGTTGCCCTGCTTCTCCGCCCGCGTCTTGAGCTGGGTCGTGTCCGAGCCCGTGGTCGGCTCCGTGACACCGAACGCCTGGAGCCGCAGCCTGCCGGCCGCGATCTCCGGCAGGTAGCGCCGCTTCTGCTCGTCGCTGCCATGCCTTAGCACGGTGCCCATCGTGTACATCTGGGCGTGGCAGGCGGCGGCGTTGCAGCCGGTCTCGTGAATCGTCTCGAGAATGGCCGCACCGGCGCTGATCGGCAGGCCGGCGCCGCCGTATTCCTCGGGGATGAGCGCAGCGAGATAGCCGGCCTCCGTCAGCGCAGCCACGAACTCGGTCGGATACTCGCTGGCCGCGTCGAGCTTCATCCAGTACTCGTTCGGAAAGTCGTCGCAGACCTTGCGCACGCCTTCGCGGATCTCGCGCCAGTCGGGATCAACCGCCATGACCACGCGGTTTTCGCTATCGTCCATCATTCTGTCCTTACTCCGCTGCCAGTCGCGCGCCCGCCGGCGCATAGCCCTTGGGCAGGCCGGCTCTGGGTACACCGCCATAGAATTTCTCGGAGGGCAAAGCCGCTTCCGCGATCGTTCGCGCGGCGGCGAGCCCCGCGAGATCGACACCGGTTCTCAGGCCCTCCTTCTCGAGCAGGAAGACGAGGTCTTCCATCACGATGTTCCCCGTTGCGCCGGGCGCGAACGGGCATCCCCCGAGACCACCGAGCGAGGCGTCGAAATAGCGGACACCCGCCTCCAGCGCGGCCACGGCGTTGGCCAGACCGAGCCCGCGCGTATCGTGGAAATGCGAGTAGAGCGGCCGGCCGCCCATCACCTTCGCCGCATCGGTGAAGAGCGTGCGGACCTCGCGCGGCGAGGCGTAGCCGACGGTATCCGGCAGCGCCACCTCGTCGGCTCCCGCGTCGAGAAACCGCTCGAGGAATGCCAGTACGCGCGATTGCGGGACCTGACCCTCCAGCGTGCAGCCGAACGCCGTGGCGAGCCCGCCCTGCAGCACGACGTCGGCGAACTCCGGCCGTTCCCGGCGCAGCGCCGCGATCTCGGCGAACTCGGCGAAAGACTGGTCGGTGGAACGGCGCACGTTGGCCTGATTGTGCGTTTCGGAGACGGAGATCACGAAATTGATCTTGCGGATGCCGGCGGCGAGGGCCAGCTCGGCGCCCTTGCGGTTGGGCGCGAGGGCGCACATCAGCGGCCCCTCGATGCCGGCGATCCCAGCGGCGACGGCCGCCGCGTCGGCGAATTGCGGGATGACCTTCGGCGGCACGAAGCTCGTCGCCTCGATCTCGGGAATGCCGGCGGTCGCCTCTGCCGCGATCCAGGCGAGCTTGGTCTCGGTCGGCACGAACGACTTCACGAGCTGCAGGCCATCCCTGAGCCCGACCTCCCGCACGAACACGTCACGTGACATGGTGTTCCTCCTCACCGCCCCTTGAACACGGGCTTGCGCTTCTCGTTGAAGGCATTGATGCCCTCGATCCGGTCCTGTGTCGATACGGTGCGATAGTAGGCCTCCAGCTCGAACTGGTAGCCAGCGGCCCGCTCGATCTCCACGGCCTTGTCGAGGGCCTTCTTCGCCTGGCGCACGGCCACGGGGGCGTTGGCGGCGATGCGACGCGCAATGGCCAGCACCTCGTCCATCAGGCGATCATCCGCCACGACCTTGTTGACCATGCCCCAGGCATGCGCCTCCGCCGCGGTAAAGACGTCGCCCGAGAGCACGATCTCCTTGGCGCGGCGGACACCAGTGGCACGCGGCATGTTCTGTGTGCCGCCGGCGCCCGGAATGATGCCGAGCTTCACTTCCGTTTGGGCGAAGCGCGCGCTCTCGGCCGCGTAGATGAAATCGCAGACGAGCGCCAGTTCCGAGCCGCCCCCGAAGGCGGAACCGTTGACGGCGGCGATGACCGGCACCGGGCAATCCATGATCGCGCGAATGGCCTGTTCGAGGATGGCGTGCTGGCGCGTCCAGTCGGTGTCGGACATGCCCTTGCGCTCCTTGAGATCGGCGCCGGCACAGAACGCCTTGTCGCCCGCGCCGGTCAGCACGAAGCAATTGACCGCACCCTGGCCGACGTAAGCCTCCATGAAGCAGTCGCGCAGGTCGCGCATCATCGCCGTGTTCATGGCATTGCGGGCCGCCTCGCGGTTCATGCGGACGACGGCGATGGCCGGCTCGTGCATCTCGATGGCCAATGTCTCGTAGGTGCGTGTCATGGGATGTCCCGTTCTGGTTGGGGCATCGGAAGCGGCGTCTCAGCCTCTCCCAACGGCGGCCGTGATCGTGTATGGGTCGCACATCGCTTACGCCACAGGAAAGACCAAGGCAATCATGCGCGCACTCGAGGTGAACGAGCTGGGCCCGCCCTCCAATGCCAGGCTCGTCGAGCGGCCGGCGCCGCAGCCCGGAGCCGGGGAGGTCGTCCTCGACGTGCATGCCGCCGGGCTCAATTTCGCCGACACACTGACCATTTCCGGTGTCTACCAGCACAAGCCGGCCCTGCCCTTCGTGCCCGGGATGGAGGCAGCGGGCGTGATCAGCGCCTGCGGGGCGGGCGTCGGCGGGGTCAAGGTCGGCGACCGCGTGTTCTGCTACGCCCGCCAGGGTTGCTTCGCCGAGCAGATGGTCATGCCGGCGGCGGGCGTCTTTCCCATTCCCGGCGGCATGAGCTTCGTCGAGGCCGCGGCCTTCCCCATCGTCTACGGCACCGCCCACATGGGGCTCGCCTACCGCGCCGCCCTCAAGGCCGGCGAGACGCTGCTCGTGACGGGCGCGGGCGGCGGCGTCGGGCTCGCAGCGGTCGAGATCGGCAAGGCGCTCGGCGCTAACGTCATCGCGGCGGCGTCGAGCAAGGAGAAGCTCGAGCTTGCCAAGGCCCACGGCGCCGACCACATCGTCGATTATGCCAGCGAGCACCTGCGGGACCGCGTCATGGCGCTGACCGGAGGCGTCGATGTCGCCTTCGAGCCGGTGGGCGGCGATGTCTTCCGCGGGACCCTGCGCTGCATGAAATTCGAGGGGCGGTTGCTGCTCATCGGCTTCGCCTCGGGTGACATCCCGCAGATCCCCGCCAACCACATGCTGGTCAAGAACGTCACGGTCATCGGTTTCGCCTGGAGCAACTACCGCGACAGGAAGCCCGAGGTGTTCCGTCACACGCTGGCCGAGATCGGCCGGCTCCACGCCACCGGCAAGCTGCGGCCCGAGGTGACGGAGGTGCTGCCGCTGTCGCAGGGCGTCGAAGCGCTGGAACGCCTGGCGGGCCGGAAGGCGCGCGGCAAGATCGTGCTCACGATGCGCTGACGGCCAGCCTCATGTCTGGCGCAGCAGGCCATGAGCTTCGCGTTCGAGCGCCTCGCGGAAGTCGGGATGCGCGACCGCGATCATGCGCCGCATGCGCTCCTGGAGCGGCTGACCCAGCAGTTCGGCGACGCCATGCTCCGTCACCACCGTGTCGATGTCGCTTCTGGCAATGGTCACCACGCCCGCAGGCAGCCGTGCCTGAATGCGGCTGATCGTGCCCGAGCGGGTGCGGGCCGTAGACGTCAGCGCGATGATGGAGCGGCCGTTCGCCGCCACGCGCGCACCACGCACGTAGTCGACGAGCCCCGTGACGCCGCCCACGTAGTCGCCACCCGCCATCTCGGCGTTGACCTGGCCGGTGAGATCGACCTCGACGCCGGTGTTGATGGTGACGAACGTGTCGAAACGGGCCATCGTGGCCGGCGCATGGGTATAGCGGATCGGCCGCATCAGGAGATCCGGGTTGCCATCGACGAAACGGTAGAGCCGATCGGTTCCGAACAGCAGCCCGGCGACCATCTTGCCCGTATCGATCGGCTTGGTCTCGCCCGTGACCGCGCCCGCCTCCACCAGTTCGACGATGGCGTCGGTGAGAAGCGCGGAATGAATGCCGAGGCGGCGCCGGGTCTTGAGACCGTCGAGCACGGCATCCGGAATGGCGCCGACGCCGATCTGGATGACCGCCCCATCCGGCACCAGCTCCGAGACATAGCCGGCGATGCGCCGCTCGACCTCGCCGAATGTGGCTGGCGCGACCTGCGGCAGCCGGTAGGAGGCGTCGGCGACATGATCGAGGCGGCCCGGCGGTGGCGTGTCCCCGCCGCAGTTGGTCCAGGGCATGCCGGCGTTCATCTCGGCGACCACCGTGCCGGCCTTGGCGAACACCTCCGGCTGCCAGTCGTAGATGGTGCCATAGCTGACGCCGCCCCCGCCGCTCGCCGCCGGCGCGAGCTGCATCAGGTAGACATCGACCGGCAGGCGTCCGGTCTGAATGAGCTTCATCAGCTCGAAATAGTGCACCGGCAGCACGTCCATCACGCCGGCCCGGGTCAGCGTCCGGCCCTTGCCGACGGCACCTGTGCCGAGCACGCGCACGCCGTCCAGCCGGTCCGCGCGGATGACATCGGCCTGCAGCGCATTGACGACCAGCGTGAACGGCCCGATGCGATGACGCTGCTCGAGCAAGGCCCGTGTCAGCGACTGCGGCTCGCCCGTGCCGGTCTGCACGACGACGTGGTCGCCTGGCCGCACGATGCGCGTGAAATCGATGTCTGCGGCTTCGGGCTCGCTGGTCATATCGTCCTCATGAGGGCTGCGGCCGGGGCGGCGCACAGCACAAGGCCGGTCCTGCCAGAGCAGGGCCGGCCTTGCAAGCCGTACAGGAGGACGCAGCGCCGCGCTTCAGCGCGCCTCGACCGTCACGGGCGTCATCTTCACCTTCTGATCGACCGGCAGCGACTTGTCGGCCGTCCATTCGGCCATGGAGCCGTCGTACATCTTGGCCTTGGTGTTGCCCATGATGGCATAGGACACGAACCAGCCGAGACTCGCCCAGTGGCCTGTGTTGCAGAAGTTGATCTGCTCACCATCGAGACCGACGCCGGCTGCCTTGTAGAGCGGCGTGAGCTGGGCACGCGAGCGGAACTTGCCGCCGTTGTTGTCGGTGAGCCAGCTCTCGGGAAGGTTCGAGGCGCCGGGCAGCGTGCCGGGGCGCTTGGCGGCAGAGCTCATCGTGACGCCCACGAAGAAGTCGTTGGGCCGGTTGTCGACGAGTGGCTGCTTGCTGGCGATGGCCTTGCGCACGTCCTCCTTGGTGGCGATCAGCTCGGGCCGCAGCTTCGCCTTGAAGACGGCAGGCTTGGGCTTGACCTCTCCCGTCGCCAGCGGATTGACCGGCTTCTTGGTCGCCTTGTCGACGACCTTCACCCACGCCCGGAAGCCGCCGTTCATGACGGAGACCTTGTCATGGCCGAGCACCTTGAAAGTCCAATAGAGGCGCGTGGCCGCGCCCACGTCCTGCGCCTTGGCGCCGAGCGGTATGAGCACGACGTGCGTGGCATTGTCGATGCCGAGGCTGCCGATCAGCTTCTCGAGCTTGGCGACGGACGGCAGCATGCCCGCCACACCGGCCTTGTCCTTCTCACGCCAGCCGCCTTTGGCGTAGTCCGTGTAGAGGGACCCGGGAATATGCCCCTTGAGATAGGCCTCTTTCGGCTGACCTGCGCCGCTGCGCAAGTCGAGCATGACGATACCGGGCTTGCCGAGGCTTGCCTTCACCCAGGCGACGTCCACCAGCGGGTCGGCTGCCTGGGCCGCCGTGCTCCCTGCGCCCACGACCAGGGCGGCTGCGATCAAAGACTTGAGCCTCATGAGGCGTCTCCCTGCTGCGCCCCTTGTTGTGCCGGGGCCCTACCATCCGTTTGGAGCCAGCCGACCAGCGGCCGCTCCGTCGGGAGAGTGTCCGATTGGAAATCGAACCGCAAGCCGCGACCATTGCGGCTCGATCACGATTGTTTCACAGTCAGACGAGTGCTCGAACCGAGGTCTTCTGCCATGAACCTCTCCTTGACGCTCCAGGCCGTCGCCCGGCGCCTTCCGGACCATCCGGCCATCACTGACAGCCGCGGCACCATCGACTACGCGACCTTCGAGCAGCGGGTCGCCGCCATGGCCGGCGGTCTCAGGGCTTTCGTTCCCACGCCCGGCGCGCGAGTGGCGATCGCGATGGAGAACGCCCCGGAGTTCCTGATCTCGCTTTACGCGTTGTGGCGCGCCGGGCTCGTGCCCGTGCCGATGAACGCCCGCCTGCATCCGCGCGAGATGGCGTTCATCCTGGAGAATTCCCATGCCCGGCTCTGCCTCGCCTCTCCGGCACAGGCCGCGACGCTCGCACCCGCCCTCGCCGGGATGCGCGAGCCACCGCCCGTATTCTCGACCTCAAGCGACGAATTCCAGCGACTGGGCCGCGGCGCACCCGTTCGCACGGTCGACAGCCTGCCGACCGACGAGGCCTGGCTCTTCTACACCAGCGGCACCACCGGCCGGCCGAAGGGCGCCGTTCTCACGAACCGGAACCTGCTGTTCATGAGCCACGCCTACTATGCCGACATCGACCAGCTCGACGAGCGCGACACCATCCTGCACGCCGCGCCGCTGTCGCACGGGTCGGGTCTCTACGCGATCCCGCACATCGCCAGAGGCAGCCACAACGTCATCCTCGGCGGCTCGTTCGATCCCGAGCAGGTCCTCGACGCCTTCTCCCGCTACACGCGCGTCTCCATGTTCGCGGCGCCGACGATGGTCACACGGCTCCTGCAGGCGCCAAGGGCCGCGACGGCTGATACCCGTGGCCTGCGCACGCTCATCTACGGTGGCGCGGCCATGTACGTCGCCGACCTGAAACGCGCCCTCGCCATGCTCGGCCCGAAGCTCTGCCAGATCTACGGCCAGGGCGAGAGCCCGATGACCATCACGGCCATGTCGAAGGCCATGCATCTGGCCGATGGCGGCTATGCCTCCGACGAGCGCCTCGGCTCCACCGGCCTGGCGCGCACCGGCGTCGAGGTCATGGTAGTGGACGAGACGGGCCGCCCGCAGTCGCCCGGCGAGGTCGGCGAAATCGTCACGCGCTCCGATTGCCTGATGCAAGGCTACTGGGACAATCCCGACGCTACCGCCAAAGCGATCCGCGGCGGCTGGTTGTGGACCGGCGACGTGGGAACGCTCGATCCCGCCGGATTCCTCACCATCAAGGACCGCTCGAAGGACATGATCATCTCGGGCGGCAGCAACATCTATCCACGCGAGATCGAGGAAGTGCTGTTGACTCACGCCGCCGTGCTCGAGGTCGCCGTCATCGGCGCGCCTCACGCCGAATGGGGCGAGGAGACGGTGGCCTTCGTCGTGCCACGGCCCGGCCGGGAGCTCTCCGAGAGCGAGCTCGACCAGCTCTGCCTCGCGCATATCGCCCGCTACAAGCGGCCACGGCGGTATGTCTGGGCCGAGAGCCTGCCGAAGAACAACTACGGCAAGATCCTGAAGACCGAGCTGCGGGCCAGCCTCGCGTCGCGCGATTAAGCCCCGCGGGCCGGCGACACGATCTCGGCCTTCTCCAGCACGGCGTGCATCAGGACATCGGCGCCGGCGGTCGCCCATTCCCGTGTCATGTCCTCCGCCTCGTTGTGGCTGATGCCGCCGACGCAGGGCGTGAACACCATTGCCGTCGGCGCCACGCGGGCCATGTAGCAGGCATCGTGGCCGGCGCCCGAGACAATGTCCTGATGCCGGTAGCCGAGCCGCTCGGCAGCCTTGCGCACGGCCGCCACGCACGACGTATCGAAGGGAATGGGCTCGAAGCTCAGGATCTGCTTGATCTCAAGCCCGAGCCCCGCCTCGCTCGCGATCGCGCGCACGCCCGCATTGAGCGCCGTATCCATGGAGGCGAGCTTGCCGCCATCGGGATGACGCAGGTCGACCGTCAGGAACACCCGACCAGGAATGACGTTTCGCGAGTTCGGCGAAACCTCGACCATGCCGACGGTGGCGCACGCCCACGGCAGATGTTCATGGCCGATCCGATTGACCAGCTCGATGACGCGGGCAGCGCCGACCAGCGCATCCTTGCGCCGCGTCATGGGCGTCGGGCCCGCATGGCTTTCGACGCCCAGCAGCTCGATCTCGTACCATCTCTGGCCATTGGCGTGCGTTACGACACCGATGTCGAGCCCCGCCTCCTCCAGGATCGGCCCCTGCTCGANNTCGATATGCAGCTCGAAGAAGGCATGCACCGGGCGACCGCCGACAGCTGCCTCACCGGCATAGCCGATGCGCATCAGCTCCTCGCCGAGGCTCAACCCCTCGACATCCTTGCAGCCGAGCCCCTGATCCAGCGTAAAGGCGCCGGAGAACACGCCGGACGCGATCATGGCCGGGGCGAACCGCGAGCCTTCCTCGTTGGTCCACATGGCAACCTCGATAGGATGCCGCGTCGCGATGCCGAGATCGTTCAAGGAGCGCACGATCTCCAGCGCCGCCAGCACGCCGAGCGCCCCGTCGAACTTGCCACCGGTCGGCTGGGTATCCAGGTGGCTGCCGACCATGACCGGCGGCAGACCCGGCTCCGTACCGGCGCGCCGCGCGAATATGCTGCCCATGCGATCGACCACGATGTCGCAGCCGGCCTTCCGGCACCAGGACACGAACAGATCCCGGCTCTGGCGATCGAGATCGGTAAGGGTCAGCCGCTTGACGCCGCCCTTCGGCGTGGCACCGATACGCGCCATCTCCATCAGACTGTCCCACAACCGGGCCCCGTCGATCCTGAGGTTGGTCTCACTGGTCATGGCTTGCTCCTGCGGCGCGCTATTGAGGAAGTTCCAGCGTCGATGTAGAGGGGAACGCATGAGCACACCATCGATCACCTCCACGTCCAAGACACCGGCCGAAATCGTCGCGGAGCTCGACGCCAAGGCCGAGATCCATCACACGCCCTGCGGCGCCGGCCACATGGTATGGCGACGCTGGGGCAGCGGCCAGCCCCTGGTGCTGTTTCACGGCGGCTCCGGCTCTTGGAACCACTGGATCCGGACCATCCCGGTCATGGCCGAGCGCTACGCGGTCTGGGTGCCGGATCTGCCGGGTCTCGGGCAGTCCGCCATGCCGAATGAGCCCTACGTGCCGGAAAGCTGCGCCGATGCGGTGACGCTCGGGGTGCGCGAGCTGATCCCCGCCCACACGCGCTTCCACCTCGCCGGTTTCTCCTTCGGCGGCCAGATCGCCTCGCTGGTGGCCGCCATGCTTGGCGACCAGCTCAGCGACCTGACGCTGATCGGCGTGGCGGCGCTCGGCCTGCCGATGGGTCCGCGTGAGCCCATGGGCCGCCAGAAATCCAGCATGAGCCTCGAGGAAATCCACGCCGTGCATCGGCGCAATCTGGCGATCCTCATGCTGGCGCACGCAGACCGCATCGACGACCTCGCCGTGCACCTCCAGACGGAGAACATCCGCCAGGCGCGCTTCCGCTCCAAGCCCTTCGCCACCACCGACACCATCCGTCGCAAGCTGGCGGAGATCAAAGTGCCGCTGAAGACCATCTGGGGCGCGCTCGACGTCGTCGCCTATCCCTCGCTGCAGACGCGGCTCGACATTCTGGCCGAGCATCATCCGGAAATGCAGGCCCGCATCATCGCCGACGCCGGCCATTGGGTGATGTACGAAGCCGCCGACGCCTTCAATGCCGCGCTCATCGAGCTGATCGGGACACCCGCATGACCTCCGAGCTCCTCGTCTCTCGCAACGACGGCGTCACGCACGTGACGCTCAACCGCGCCGACAAGCGCAATGCCCTGAGCGATACGCTCACGGGCGCCCTGCTCGAGGCCGTCGTCGCGGCCGGCAACGACGGCACGCGCCTGCTCGTGCTGTCGGGTAACGGCAAGTC
>JAGRKR010000417.1:13495-17761 GCA_020442225.1 Hyphomicrobiaceae bacterium
TTTCGCATGCCGGGCCTGCGCTTCGGCATCGCGCTCGGCACACGCCGGCTCGCCCGCCTGATCGGGCCGGATCGTGCCCGCACTCTGCTCGAGACGACGCGCGTCTTCGATGCCGAAGAGGCGGTGTCGCTCGGTTTTCTCTCGCAGATCGCCCCGGAGTCCGGCTGGCCGGACATCGTCACCGACAGCGCCGCCAAGGCCAAGGATCTCGCGGGATCGGCGCAGACGGCGCTGCTCGAGCTCACCACCGTCGACACGCGCGATGGGGATCTCGCCGCCCTCGCGCGATCCGCGGCCGAGCCCGGACTCAAAGACAGGATCGCCGGCTTCCTGGCGGCCTCGGCCCGCCGCTGAAACGCGCCGCCAGCGCGCCCGTCAGGATGATTTGCCGGGCTTGATCGCGGTGACCTCGCCCTTCTGCTTCTTCTGCATATAGAGGCCGGCAAAGTCGATCGGATCGAGCAGCAGGGGCGGAAAACCGCCATCGCTCGTCACGTCGGCTACGATGCGGCGCACGAACGGGAAGAGCAGCGACGGGCAATTGACCAGCAGGAACGGCTCGAGCGCGTCCTGCGGCAGGTTCTCCAGCTTGAACAGGCCGCCATAGACGAGCTCCAGCTCGAAGATGATGCCGATCTTGCTCGTGATCTCCGCGCGGAAGTCGATGATGCTCTCGAACGTATCGGCGCTGAGTGCGGACGCGCGCACATCCACCTGGAATTTCCGGTTCGGATTATCGCCCGGTCCGTTCAGCAGCTTGGTGACGTTGGGGTTCTCGAACGACAGATCCTTGATGTACTGAGCCAGGACGCGGCCCTGGAAGTTCGGACCCGCAGGAGCAGCCGTGCCGCCGTTGCCAGTGGGATTCGCTGCCGAATCAATCATCGTTCTCATCCTGTTGTGTTGAGAGCCCCACGAGCGGCGCGCGCTGCTCGCCGGCAGTGGCTATCACGCGATGGCAGTGGGTGCAACGTCCCGCCCGCGCCTGTTCCGCGCTCATCGACAGGCGAGCTCCGGCGACAGGTGCGATCAGTGCATAGGACGGTCCAGGGCGCGCGATCCGAATCTGGCCTGGCAGCAGCACGCTTTCGAGACGCCGCGCAGGCGGCCCCTGCGCGTTCGATCGCAGCTTAGCTGTTGATGGTGCCCCCGTCGATATTGATGGTCTGGCCCGTGATATAGGTCGCCCCGTGACCGCACAGGAAGGCAATCACGCTCGCCACCTCGCGCGGATGCCCGAAGCGCTTGAGCGGAATCTCGGACAACAACTTGGAACCGCGCTCGGCAATGATGGGCGCGGGCATGCGAGTCAGGATGATGCCGGGGGCGACGGCATTCACGAGTACATCCGGGGCGAGCTTTCGCGAAAGCGCGCGGACGAGGCCGACCACGCCGCCCTTGGCTGCCGAATATGCAACGTGGTCGAACGAGCCGCGGCGGAACGCGAGAGAGCTCGCGAAGACGATGCGCGCCGGACCGTTCGGATCGTGGCGCGTCGCCATGGCGTTGGCGATCTCGTAGGCGTTCGTCAGATTGTTAGCCAGCGCCCGATCCCAGACCGAGCGGTCGTCGGCGTCCTTGGCGTCGAACTCGTAGACGCCAGCCAGATGCACCAGGGCATAAATGGGCTGTCCCGCGACATTGAGCGCGGCGTTGCAGGCTGCCGGAGTATCGAGCTTCGAGACATGCGTGTGCAGCGTCTCGATCCCGGGAAACTCCTGCTTGACCCCCATGAGCGCGCTTTCGGAGACGTCCACGAGGGTCACGTCGGCCCCTTGCATCAGGAAGGTGCGGGCGCATTCAACGCCAATGCCACCTGCGCCGCCGGTGATTACGACGGCTCGGCCCGTCAAGTCGCTCATCTCGCGCCCCCCTCTCCCATCGTGCCGAGTTGACGGACAACCGGCATCGCTCCTAACAATCTAGACCGACCGGCAAGCCGTCCACCAGCGTCTTGCCGCCTTCGGAACATCCGCCACGAGCGCGCACCGGACCTGCATCCCCACCACCAGCCAGGATCGATTCATGTATCCACTTCTTCAGGGTCTGCGCGTCGTCGATGTGACGAGCATCATTCTCGGCCCATACGCGACCCTCATCCTCGGCGATCTCGGGGCCGACGTGATCAAAGTCGAGGGGCTCGACGGCGACCTGACGCGTACGATCCCGCCCCACGGCGCGCCGGGGATAGGCTCCGTCTTCGCCGCCAACAACCGCAACAAGCGTTCGCTGGCCGTCGACCTCAAGCATCCCCGCGGCAAGGAGATCATGTCCCGGCTGCTCGCCAGCGCCGATGCCCTCGTGCACAACATGCGCCAGGAGGCCATGGATCGCCTCGGCTTCGGCTACGAGGCCACCGCCGCCATCAACCCGCGCCTCGTCTATTGCGCCGCGATCGGCTTCGGCTCGGACGGACCCTACCGCGGCCGGCCGGCCTACGACGACATCATGCAGGCCTCCACCGGCCTTGCCGGCCTCACTCAGATGCGGGACGGCGAACCGGCCTTCGCCCCCGGCGTGATCGCCGACAAGGTCGCCGGCCTGCACGTCGCCTATGCCACGCTCGCCGCGCTCCTCTACCGCCAGCGACACGACGGCAAGGGCATGCTGGTCGAGGTGCCGATGTTCGAGGCCGTCACGTCATTCGCGCTCAACGAGCACCTGATGACGGCCACCTACGAGGAGGCCGGCTCCATGGGCTATCATCGGACGATGACCCGCAACCGCCGCCCACACAAGACGGCGGACGGTTGGATCGGCGTGCTGCCCTATACGCAGGCGCAATGGACCCGCGTGCTGAAGGAGATCGGCCGACCCGAGATCGCAAAGGCCGCCTGGTTTCTCGACGCCACCGAGCGCAGCCGCCGCATCGACGACCTCTATGTCATCCTGGCGGACGCCCTGGAGAAGCGACCGACAGCGGAGTGGCTGCGCATTTTCGAGCGCGACGACATCCCGTTCGGCCCGGTCAATCGCCCGGAGGACCTGCTCAAGGATCCGCACCTCCAGGCCGTCGGGTTCTTTGAGCCGGGGTACGACGAACCGACGCCGATGCGCCGGGCCATCCGCCAGCCGGCCGTCTACCGCGGTGTGACACGCCATGCCGATCAGGCGCCGCCGGCGCTCGGCGAGGACAGCCGCGCCATCCTCGTGGATCTCGGTTACGACCGAGCCGAGATCGAAAGCCTGCAAGAGGAACGGATCGTTGACCTCGGCGCCGAGCCCGGTTCACGTTGAAAGCCCCCCGGCCAGAGGATGACTCGGCCCTGTGCTCATGCTGGAGGCTGGACGTCACCGTTTCGAAGACTCTCAAACTCGGTTGCCGTACGCTCCATCCCGCACCAGGCGTTAGCCAACGCATGACTATTCTATCCGCCTGCCCGGCGGCAGGTTGACACTCGATCCCGGCCCAGACCCGCAGGCGATGCAGCGAGTCGAGGGATTTTCAACGCCTCATCGACCGCGAAGGCCCAGATGGCACTCCATGACTACACAGCGAGGATACTGAGCCTCTCGGCAGCTATCAAAAGCTGGCGGGCGGCCCTCGCCGAGCTGCGCGGCAAGCGGCGCGAGCGCATCGCCGACTATTGCGAGAGCATCGCCGCCACGCTCGCCCGGGCCGCGGAGGCCTATCAGCGGCTGGAGCAGCGCCCGAACGACATCCGCGCCGAGCGGACGGCCCTGCGTGAGTTCGGCCGTCTGACGGGCTACGTCGATGATATTGCCGGGCTTCTCGAAGATCATCTTGACGGCCGCAAGCTAGCTGGCGTTAAAAGGCGGCTCGAGCATCTGGTGGACGAAACCAACATGGTGCCATCGCTTCGACAGGCCGACGCCGTGAGGATCGGACGATTGGTCGAAGCCGAGGGCTATTTCCGAGCGCTGGCGGACGGCCTGCGCGCCTGATCACGAACTACGGGGCGGAACGATGCAGAAATTCACAGTCTTGACGGGTGTGGCGGCTCCGCTGCCGATGATCAATGTCGATACCGACATGATCATTCCCAAGCAGTTCCTGACCACGATCAAGCGCACCGGGCTCGGCAAGGCGCTCTTCTACGAGCAGCGCTACGACGAGAAAGGCGAGGCCAAGCCCGATTTCGTGCTGAACAAGCCTGCCTACAGCAAGGCCGAGATCCTGGTGGCTGGCGAGAACTTCGGCTGCGGCTCCTCCCGCGAGCATGCGCCCTGGGCGCTTCTCGACTTCGGCATCCGCTGCGTCATCGCGCCGTCGTTCGCGGACATCTTCTACAACAACTGCTTCAA
>JAGRKR010000418.1 GCA_020442225.1 Hyphomicrobiaceae bacterium
AGCGTCGTCGGCGCCTACTATTACCTGCGCATCATCAAGATCATGTTCTTCGACGAGCCGAAGGAGCCCTTCGAGCCGGTGCCGGCGAAGGTCTCGATGGTGGTCGGCGTGACCGGGGCCTTCGTGTTGCTGTTCGCGCTGATCGTCTCGCCATTGCTGTCGGCCGCCACCAGTGCCGCCAGGTCGCTGCTTTGAGTGTGAGCGATCGTCTGCCGGGCGCGACATGGCCCGGGGGTGTGCGGCTCGTCGTTCATGACGAGGTGACCTCCACAAACGAGGTTGCGATGGCGCTGGCGGCGCAAGGCGATGCCGGCGAGCTGTGGGTCCGCGCGGGGCGACAGAGCGCGGGCAAGGGGCGCAGCGGACGGATCTGGCAGTCCGTGGCCGGCAATCTCTTTGCGAGCCATCTCTTTCGCGTGCCGGCGCCGCTCATGGTCGCGCCGCAGATTCCCCTGCTGGCGGGCGTGGCCGTCATCGATGCGGTTCGCGATGTCAGCGCGGGACGGGACCTGGCCGAGCTGCAACTCAAATGGCCGAATGACATCCTCGTCGCGAACGCCAAGCTCGGCGGCATTCTCGTCGAGAGCATGGCGGAGCCGGGGGGGCGCGGTTTCGCGGCGGTCGTCGGGATCGGCCTCAATGTCGTGGGCCGGCCGGAGCTTGCCGCGGGGGGCGCCACCTCTCTAAAGGAGCATGGCATCGCCGCGTCGGCGGAGACTATGCTCACCTTGATTGCCCGGCGGCTCCAGGAGTGGCGCGGCCACTGGCGGCTCGGACAGGGCTTTGCAACGGTCCGGCAGGCGTGGCTCGAGAGGGGCATGGCGCGTGGCGTGGCGCTCTCCGTCAATGCCGGGGAGACGCGGTTGAGCGGCCGCTTCGCCGGGTTGGCGGAGGACGGCAGCCTATTGCTGGATGAGGGGCGGGGAGAGCCGCGGCGGGTGACGTACGGCGATGTGTCGCTCGGGACGGGCGCGGACCCCGCCACCTGAAGCACGGCGGCGCGCAATGACGGTGATGAGGTGTTAGGTGGCGGAACGGACTAAGGCACGGCACGACGCCGACGAGCTGGTTTACCTGCCGCTCGGGGGCGCCGGTGAGATCGGCATGAACGTCTACCTCTACGGCTGCGGTCCGGAGCAGCGGCGGCAATGGCTGATGGTGGACCTCGGCATCACCTTTCCCGAAGGTGAGTTCGATCCCGGCGTCGACGTGATCCTGCCGGACCTGCGCTTCATCGAGGAGGAGCGCCAGAACCTGCTCGGCATCGTGCTGACGCATGCCCATGAGGACCATTTCGGCGCGGTGCTCGATCTGTGGCCGCGTCTGAAGGTGCCGGTCTACGCCACGCCGTTCACCGTGGGCCTGCTCAAGGCCAAGATGGCCGAGAACGGTGTGCGGCTTCCGATACCGATCCACAAGCTGCCGATCGGCGGGCGTGTGACGCTCGGCCCGTTCGAGATCGAGCTGGTGACGATGGCGCATTCCATCCCCGAGCCGAATGCGCTGGCGATCCGTACCCCGCATGGCATGGTGCTGCACACCGGCGACTGGAAGATCGATGCGACGCCCGTCACGGGGCCGCCGACGGATTCCGCCCGCCTCGATGCGCTCGGGCGGGCGGGCATCGACGTTCTCGTGTGCGATTCGACCAACGCCATGCGGGAGGGCATCTCGCCGTCCGAGCGGGAGGTTGCGAGCACACTGGCGAAACTGGTGCGCGAGGCGCCGCGGCGCGTGGCCATCACCACGTTCGCCTCGAATGTCGGCCGCGTGCTGGCGGTGGCGGAGGCTGCGCGGGCCGCTGGGCGCCGGCTCGTCATCGCCGGACGTGCCATGCATCGCATCATCGAGGTGGCCAAGGAGACGGGGTATCTGCCGCGTTCGCTCGAGGTGCTCGACCAGCGCGAGTTCGAATATCAGGCGGCCCACGAGGTGGTGGCGCTGTGCACCGGCAGCCAAGGTGAGTCCCGCGCGGCCATGGCCCGCATCGCC
>JAGRKR010000419.1 GCA_020442225.1 Hyphomicrobiaceae bacterium
GTCGATGCCGCCGAGATTGGGCAGAAGGTTCCGGATCGGCCGCAGCACCGGTTCGGTGACTGCATGAAGAACCTGGGCGAGGCCGGCGACGAACTGGTTGCGCATGTTGACCACGCCGAAGGCGATCAGCCACGACAGGACGGCGCCGGCAATCAGCACGTAGACGTAGAGCTGAAGGACGTAGGAAATGAAGCCGAGGAGCTCCAGCATGGTGATCGGCCCGCCGCATCGCTGGGTGAAAGACACGCTCATGTAGCGTCGCCCCGCACCCGCCGCAACCCAAGCCGCGTTGGATCCTCGCGGTTGGCGCGTCTTTCGGGCGCGGCGTGCCGGTTCTCTGCGGCCTCGGCCTCGTTCCCGTCCTTGACAGCGGTGGAGCGCGAACCGTAAATGGCGCCCGTCCTGGGCCCGAGCCGATCGCGGGTTCCTGCGGGGCCGTAGCTCAGATGGGAGAGCGCTGCAATCGCACTGCAGAGGTCAGGGGTTCGATTCCCCTCGGCTCCACCATTCAGCGATTCAGTTTGTCGATTTTTGTTTTGCTGAATCGCACGGTGCCTCGTGCTGCCCCACTGCTTATCCCAGCCATTCCTGCTGCATGGCTCGTGCGACATGCCCGTTGCGACGGGGGACACGGCCAGCATCGAGAGCGCGCTTCTCAGTGTGGCCGGCCGCTGCCATAGCTTGATCAGCCTCTGCGTCATTGGACGTTAGGAACCGCTGCTGGCCGTTGGTCCTGACCGCTACGCCAGCCCGCGCTCCCCCGCCACATGCCGCACGGCCTCGGCGGCTGCCGAGACGGCGCGGTCGAGATGCTCGCGCTCGGAGATGAGGGGCGGCGCCATCTCGAAGGCGGAGACGCCGATGCCGCTCGCCAGCACCCCCGCCTCCCGCATGTGGCGAACCACCGCCTTCACCGTATCGTCGGTGAACGGCGCCCGGGTCTTGCGGTCGGAGGTAAAGTCCACCGCCACCCACATGCCGACGCCTCTCACGTCGCCAACGATAGCCTCCCCGCGGAGCGCGTCCTTGAGCGCCTCGAGGAAGTAACGGCCGTTTTCACGGGCACGCTCGATCACGCCGTCGCGCTGGCAGATGGCGATGTTCGCCGTCGCCGCCGCCACGCCACCGCCATGGCCGCTAAAGGTGTGGACGTGGCGGAAGACGGGAAGCGCCTCCAAGAGTTCGGCGCGCGTCATCATCGCCCCCATCGGGAAATAGCCGGCGGTCATCGCCTTGGCCATGGTCATGATGTCGGGTTCGATGCCGTAGTGCTCGCTCGCGAACCATGCCCCGGTACGCCCGAAGCCGGTGATCACCTCGTCGATGATCAGAAGCACGCCGTACTTGTCGCAGATCTCGCGCACTCGCCGGAAGTACGCGGCCGAGGGTGGCTGGACGCCGTTCGCCTGCATGATCGGCTCGGCAATGAAGGCCGCCACGAGATCAGGGCCCTCGTGCTCGATCTGCTTCTCGAGATAGTCGGCGCAGAAGGCCTCGTATTCGTCGTCCGGCATGCCGAAGGGGTTGCGGTAGCGGGTCGGGGCGGGGATCAGCGTCGTCCCCGGCACCCCCGGCTCGGAGATGTGGCGGGTGCCGAGCCAGTCGGTGACCGAGAGGGCGCCCATGGTCGAACCGTGATAGGCCCCCCACCGCGCGATCACCTTGTAGGCTCTGGGCTTCTTGCCGCTCACCACCTGGTATTGCTTGGCGAGCTTCAGCGCCGCCTCG
>JAGRKR010000420.1:0-6780 GCA_020442225.1 Hyphomicrobiaceae bacterium
GCGAGACGCTGCTCGAGGCCGGGCATGTTCTGCGCCCGCAGGATCTGGCGGCCCTCGCTTCGGTCGGACGTGGGCGGGTCGCGTGCCATGAGCGGTTGCGCGTCGCCATCGTCTCCACGGGCGACGAGATCATGCGTCCGGGGGCGCCGCTCGGCGAGGGCCAGGTCTATGATGCCAATGCGCCGCTGCTGCAGGCGCTCGTCACCAATGCCGGCGCCGAGGCCGTCGATCTCGGCGTTCTCCCGGACAGCCGCGAGTTGGTGCGCGCCCGGCTGCTCGAGGCCGCGGCCAGCTACGATGTGATCATCACCTCGGGTGGGGCCAGCCAGGGCGAGGAGGATCATGTGGTCTCGGTGCTCGGGGAGATCGGCAAGCGCCATCTGTGGCAGCTCGCCATCAAGCCGGGCCGGCCGATGTTGCTCGGGCAGATCGGCGATACGATCGTGCTCGGCCTGCCGGGCAATCCGGTGGCCGTGTTCGTCTGTTTCGCGCTCTACGCATGGCCCGTGCTGCGCCGCCTGGGCGGGGCGGCCTGGCGGGAGCCGCGACGGCTGCGTCTGCGCAGCGGCTTCGCCATGCCCAAGCGCAAGACCGGGCGGCGGGAGTTCCTGCGCGGCATGGTGCGGCAGACTCCGGCTGGCACCGTCGTCGATCGCTATCCGCGCGACGGCTCCGGCCTCATCTCGTCGCTGCGGGCTGCCGACGCGCTGATCGACATCGCCGAGGACGTGACGGCCATCGCCGAGGGCGACGAGGTCGACGTGCTGATGCTGAGCGAGCTCGGCATCATGCCCTGCTGACGCGCGCGCCGGCGCTATTGCGTGGCCCAGTCGGCGAGCCTGTCGAGAAACACCATGCACTTGTCGAGCTCGCTCGGCACGATGAACTCGTTCGCCGTGTGGGCCTGTGCGATGTCGCCCGGACCGCAGATGACCGACGCCAGGGCGGCTTCCTCGAACAAGCCAGCTTCCGCAGCATAGGACACGGCGAAGGTCTCGTTCTGCCCGGCGAGTTGCAGCGCGAGTGACACGGCCTCCGAGCCCGCCCGGGCCAGGTAGGCCGGCACTTGCCCCGTCAGCCGGATGGTGATGTCGGCATCCGGCGAGACCTCGCGCATCTCCGGCAGGCAGCGGCGGGCGGCGAAGTCCTCGAGCCGCTTGCGGATCGCCTCCACGTCGAGGCCCGGCAGCGCGCGCATTTCCCAGGCGAAGGAGCAGGCCCCAGCGACGATGTTGGGCGCCGTGCCGCCGTTGATCAGGCCGACCTGCAACGTGGTGTAGCTGGGTGTGAAGCGTGCGTTCTGCTGGCCGGCCTTCAGCTCCTGTTCGATGCGATCGAGCTCGCCGAGCAGCCGTCCGGCATAGGTTATGGCGTTGACGCCGAGGTGGGCCATGCTCGAGTGGGTCGGCAGGCCGGTGACCTCGACCTGAAAGCGGACAGGGCCCTTGTGGGCATCGACCACCGTCATCGAGGTCGGCTCGCCGACGATGATGGCGCGGGGGGCCGGCAGCGACTTGCCGAGCTCGGCGATCATCGGCCGCACGCCGGTGCAGCCGACCTCCTCGTCATAGGAGAACAGGATGTGAATGGGCACCGCGAGCTTGCGGCGCTTGAACATCGGCACGGCGGCCATCACGCAGGCGAGAAAGCCTTTCATGTCGGCGCTGCCGCGGCCATAGAGGCGGCCGTCGCGCTCCGTCAGCGTGAAGGGATCGCTCTCCCAGCTCTGCCCGGTGACGGGGACGACATCCGTGTGGCCGGAGAGGCCGATGCCGGAGCCGGCGGGACCGATGCTGGCGAAGAGGCTGGCCTTCTCGCCGCAGGGGCTCGGGACCCGGCTGCTGGTGACGCCATGCTGCGCCAGGAAGTCCTCGACATAGGCCAGGAGCGACAGGTTCGTCTTGGAGCTGGTCGTATCGAACGACACGAGCCGCGCGAGGATCTCACGTGGCGATGGGGCGGTGCTTGCGGATGTCACGAATCCTCCTCTTTCCGCGGCCAGGCTCCGCGCGCTCGCGCTCTGCCAACGGCTGGTGAACAGGCCGCCGCAGATTGGTCCTGGAAACCGAACACGGCTTCTTTTCTTCCACAAGCTGCCGGACCGGTCTAGGGTCGGATCGGTCGAGATGGACGCAACGGGCGCTTCCGTCGAGGTGGTGCTTCACGATTTATCTCGCTGATATAATTTGCGATTCACGGCTCTGATGGTTGGCGATGGCGATTGCCAGCGGGGCGATCACACTCTCGATCGAGCGCACGCGCACCCGTCTCTGCGACACCCGGCATGCATTCCCGAGCCGCGGGGCGCGCCCTTGGCCGCACGTCTGGAGATCGGCTTACGTCATTTTTGCGTACCGGTATCAGTGTATGGGGTGTCCCGGATGAGCTGCGAGGAGTGAGCGTGAGTACGCTCGAGAGCAAGGCGAACGTGGCGCAGAACGAGCCGTCGACCGACCCCGATCGGCTGTCGAACGGGGGCGCGCCGAAGGCTTCAGATCGGCAGATCATGGATCAGCGCACACCGCAGTTTCCGGGCCCGGGTGGCGAGCCTCCGCCGGCCGAGGTGACGCCGCACCCCCGGCGGCACTGGGCGTTGATTGCGCTCAGGGGTGTCGTACAACTCGTCCTGCTGGTCGCAGCCATCGCCCTGGGCCTCAAAGTGTTCGGCTGGCTCGTGGCCACGAAGCCGAAGGTCGCCAAGCGCCCGCCTCAAGAAAAGGTGTTCACGGTCAAGGCGCAGCCCGTCGTCTTCGCCTCGCATCGCCCGCGCCTGCGGCTCTATGGCTCGACGGTCGCCGGCCGTCAGGTCGAGATCAGGGCCTTGGTTGCCGGTCGCGTCGTCGAGACGTCCGCTGCCCTCAAGGAGGGAGGCACTGTCGAGGCGGGCGCCCTGCTGATCGTCATCGATCGCTTCGACTACGAAGGCGCCTTGACGGAAGCCGAGGCGCAGCTTCGCGAGGCGCGCGCCAAACTCGTCGAGTTCGAGGCCCAGATCGTGCAGGAGCGCGCCACGCTGTCTTTTGCACGTCGCCAATTGACCCTGGCGCGCACCGACGTCGGGCGGGCGGAGCCGCTCTCCAAACGTGGCGCGGTTTCACAGAAGACGGTCGACGATCGCCGCGTGATCATGCTTCAGCGCGAGCAAGCCGTCGAGCAGAGCACCAATGCGCTCAATATCCTCCAGGCCCGAGCCGTGCAGCAGCGCGCCACCATCCAGCGCCTCGAGTGGGGCGTCACGCGGGCGCGGCGCCGCCTCGACGAGACGCGGCTGCTGGCGCCATTCAACGCTTTCGTCGCCGACGTTGGAGCCCAGATCGGTCGCATGGTCAATGTCAACGATCGTGTCGCGACGCTGATCGACAAGGACTGGATCGAGGTTCGCTTCGTCCTGACCAACCAGCAGTATGGCCGCATCCTCGCCAAGGACGGCACCCTCGTCGGCCGTCCCGTCGACGTGCGCTGGAATGTCGGCGACAAGCCGTTGACCTACGCCGCAACGATCGAGCGCACGGCGGCACGGATCACCTCGGACACCGGCGGCGTGGAGGTCTTCGCCCGCATCAAGACGGCGTCGAGCCCCGTACAGCTCCGCCCGGGCGCGTTCGTCGAGGTGCTGGTGCCGGATACGGAGTTCGCCGACGTCGCCCGCCTGCCGGCGAGCGCGGTCTACTCGGCTCGGACGGTCTACGTCATCGAGGGCGGACGTCTTTCCCAGCGAACGGTCGAGATCGTCGGGCTGGCGGAGGCCGATGTTCTCGTGCGGGGCCAGATCAAGGCGGGCGAAAAGGTTGTGACGACACGCTTCTCGGCGCCGGGCGCCGGCTTGAAGGTCGAGGAGCGCTGAGCCGTGGTCGCCCCGAGCGCTCCTGAGAAGACTGGCAGCGGTGGCCTGATCTCGATTTTCGTGCGCCACCGCACGGCCGCGAACCTGCTGATGCTGACCATGATGCTGGTTGGCGCGTTCAGCCTGATCCGGCTGAACACCCAGTTCTTCCCGACCATCGAAATCCCAATCATAAACGTGACGGTGAAATGGACCGGCGCTAGCGCCGAGGACGTCGAGGCGAACATTCTCGACGCTCTCGAGCCGGAGTTGCGGTTCCTCGATGGCATCTATCAGGTAACGGCCTACGCGCGCGAAGGCGCCGCCACCATCTCCCTCGAATTCGAGCCGACGACCGATATGCAGAAGGCGCAATCGGACGTCGAGCAGGCGGTGGCCCGCGTGACGACGCTGCCGGAGGCCTCCGAGCGGCCCGAAGTTTCGCGCGTGACGTTCTACGACCGCGTCGCCAACATCGCGATCTCCGGGCCGCTCCCGGAGCGCACGATCAAGGAGATCGCCAAGCAGCTCCGCGACGGCCTGCTGGGTGCCGGTATCGACCGCGTGACGTTCCTCGGCTTCCGCAAGGAGGAGATCAAGGTGCGGGTGCAGGAGGCCGAGCTCCGCCGCCTCAGGCTCTCCATCGACGATATCTCGAAGCGGGTTCGCGAGAGCACCGTAGACCTGCCGGCAGGGCGCCTCGAAGGGCGCAGCGAGATGCAACTGCGCTCGCTCGCGGAGCGGCGTACGCCGGAAGCCATCGCCGGCATCGAGGTGCGCGCGACGCGCACGGGCGAGAAGGTGCGGCTCGGCGATATCGCCGACGTCGGCACCGATTTCGATCGCGACGACAAGATCGGCCTTCTCGACGGCAACCCGGCGATCCAGCTCGAGGTGCAGCGCTCGGTCAAGGCCGACACGCTGAAGACCATGCGCATCATGCAGGACTATCTGGAGCGGGTGCGGCCGACATTGCCGGCCTCCGTCCAGATCGTCACCTACGACGTGCGCGGCAAGTTCGTCGTGGGACGCATCGGCATCCTCGTAGCCAACGGCATACAGGGGCTGGTGCTGGTGCTGCTCGTGCTGTTCATCCTGCTCAACATCGAGACCGCGCTGTGGGTCGCCGTCGGCATTCCGACCGCGATGCTGGCTGCCCTCGGCGTCATGTACATGAGCGGGCAGAGCATCAACATGGTGTCCATGTTCGGGCTCATCATGATGCTCGGCATCGTGGTCGATGACGCCATCGTCGTCGGCGAGGATATCGCTTCGCGCCTCGACCAGGGTATGCCGCGCACGATGGCAGCCGAGCAAGGCGCCTGGCGCATGGTGGCGCCGGTCACCGCGTCGTCGCTGACGACGATGGCTGCCTTCCTGCCCATCCTGTTCATCGGCGATCGGCTCGGCGACATCATGCGCGCCATTCCGCTGGTGGTCATTGCCGTGCTGCTGGCCAGCCTGATCGAGTGCTTCCTGATTCTGCCGGCCCACCTTCGCCATGGTCTCGGGCGCTGGACGAAGCCAGGTCGCCTGAGGGCAGCCTTCGACCGCGGCTTCGATCGATTCCGCGACGGGCCTTTCCGCAGGTTCGTCGCCTTCACGTTCCGCTGGCGCTACATCACGCTCGGCACGATGCTGGCGGCGTTGATCGTCTCGTTCGGCATGGTCGCGGGCGGGCGCGTCGGCTTCAATTTCTTCCCATCGCCCGAGCCTGAGAATCTGACCGCACAGCTCGAGTTCGCCGCGGGCATGCCGCGCGACGAGCAGAAGCTCGCGGTCGTCGCGGTCGAGCAGGCACTGCGCCGCGCCGAGCGCAAACTGCTCGTCGAGCTCTACAGGAAGAGGGGGCTCGAGCCGCCACCCGAGCGCCGCGCCACGGATCGGGACGGCGGCAGCACGGCTTTGGAGCAGAGCCTGTTCGATATCGTCCGTCAGTCGCTGCGCGGCATCTTCGGCGGCAACGAGATTGCGCTCGAGCGGCGGCTCGTCGAGGTGAGTTTCGCCGTGCTCGGCCAGTCTGGCCGCAGCCAGGGCGACAATGTCGCCGAAATCGAGGTGCAGCTGACGCCGAGCGAGGAGCGGAACATCCAGACGCGGCTCATCGTGGCGGCCTGGTACCGTGAGTTGCCGAAGATCGCCGGACTGGAGCGCATCGCCATCCTCGGGCGCCGTGGCGGGCCGCCAGGGCGCGACATCGACGTGTGGCTGCAGGATGCGCCCATCGAAGTGCTGAAAAAGGCGGCGGAGGAGCTGAAGCAGGCGCTGACCGGCTATCCCGGCGTCACCGCCATCGCGGACGACCTGCCCTACGGCAAGCGCGAGCTGGTGCTGGAGCTGACGCCGCGGGGCAGCGCACTCGGCTTCACGAGCCAGAGCGTCGGGCTGCAGGTCCGCAACGCCTTCGACGGCGCTATCGCCACCCGGTTCGCGCGGGGCGACGAGGAGGTCACCGTGCGCGTGCTGCGGGACCAGGAAGCCGGCGGCATTGCCGGCCTGTCGGCTCTTTATCTGGTGAGTCCGACGGGGGAGCGCGTGCCGCTGACGGAGGTCGTCGCCATCCGCGAGAAGGCCGGCTTTTCAATCGTCCAGCGGCGCGACGGGTCCCGCACGGTCTCGGTCACCGCCGATATAGATTCAACCCAGACCAGCATCGGTGCCGTGCTCGGCAGCCTCGATGCCACGGTCATGCCGCAGCTCGTCGCGAAGTACGGACTGAAGTATCGCTTCAAGGGGCGTGACGAGGAGCGCGCCAAGTCGTTTCGCGACCTCAAATCGGGGGCGTCGCTGGCCCTGGCTCTGATCTACATCGTGCTGGCCTGGGTCTTCAGCAGCTATTGGCGGCCATTCAACGTGCTGCTGATCGTGCCGTTCGGCATCATGGGCGCATTCTACGGCCACTACATCATGGGAGCGGACCTGTCGATCGTCAGCATGATCGGCCTGTTGGGGCTGTC
>JAGRKR010000420.1:6849-8366 GCA_020442225.1 Hyphomicrobiaceae bacterium
CGGCGATTGGCGCCGCGCAGGATCGACTGCGCGCCGTGCTTCTGACGTCGCTGACGACGATCGGCGGGTTGCTGCCGCTGATGTTCGAGACGAGCCGGCAGGCTCAGTTCCTGATCCCGATGGCGATCACCATCGTCTTCGGTCTCGCCACCACGACGATTCTGGTGCTGGTACTGCAACCGGCCTTCGTCGGCATCGGCGGCGACATCGCCAGGGTTCTGCGCGCGTTTCGCACGCACGTTCTCGGTTTCCGTCCTCCGCCGTCGCGTCCGCAGGCGGGGGCGATGCCGGCGGAGTAGGCGGGCGCACGCCTCGCCGGCATGCGCCTCAGCCGGAGCTCCCCCTCAAGCCCACTTGCGGTCGAACAGGCCGAGCTGCTTCTCGTCGTAGCCCTTGGTCTCGCGTGCAAGCTGCTCGATGCGGTCGAAGGGCACCTGCTCGGCGTTGATCATCGAGCGCTGGGCCTTCATGGGCCGCACCTTGCCTTCCTGCACGAGATGGAACTCGCCCACGGTCTGGCCGGGCAGGACGCTTGCCGGATCGAGGCCGCTCTCGGACTGGAACGCGGCGCGCAGCTTGCGCAGTGCCGTGTCTTCACGCACGCGGCCGATGAACCAGGACGTGATCTGGTCGCGCGACTTGTAGTCGAGGTCGCCGGGCGACTGCGTTGCCAGGACCAGGCCGAGACCGGCCGAGCGCGCCCGCTTGAGCAGGCTCTGCAGCGGCTCTGCGGTCGCGGGCTTGGCGTTGGCGGGGATGTAGAGATCCGCCTCGTCGAACATGACCACGGCCTGCAACTCGTCGTTCGGATTGCGCTGACAGAACCGCAGGGCCTCCGAGAGGAACTGGGAGACCCAGAACAGGATGTTCTCGTTGTCGCCGAGGAAGCCCGTGTAGATGATCGAAAGTCGCGTGCGGTTCGGCCGGGCGAAGCGGCCCAGGCCGAGCAGAGACTCCATGCGCAGAGATTCACCGCCGCCCTCGAACAGCGCCGCGTTGCGGTGGCGCAGCGAGTCGAGCTGAGCGACCAGGTCCCGCCGGATCTTGCCGGACGGGTCCATGCGCTGCGTGTGATCGGACAACTCGGGGTCCTCGTCCTCGAGCAGCAGGATGAGATCGCCGAGCGTGACCTCGGCATTGGAGCGCGCGCCGAGGATCTTGAGGGCGACCGAAAGCACGCCGCTCTGGCGCTGATGCGTCGCCGAGTTCTTGAGGTGCAGCATGTCGCCGAGCGCGGCCGCGGAGAGATTGGCGAGCAGTTGCTGCTCATGCTCCGGCAGCTCGCGGATGCCGTTCGGAAGCAGCGTGATGGAAATCGGCCGTCCCGAGCCTCTGCCCGGCGTATAGACCGCTACGTCGATGGCATCGCCGAGCTTCTCGCGCTCGGCCCAGCGATCCGACGCCTCTCCGTCCTGGACGCGCCAGACGTCTGGGTTGGCGTAGCTGCACAGATCGCCCTTGCGATCGATCAGCACGACGGGCGTGCCGCGCAGCAGCAGTTGCTCGATGAGGCTCAG
>JAGRKR010000421.1 GCA_020442225.1 Hyphomicrobiaceae bacterium
TGACACCCTGCTCGCCATCCTGCGGCGCTCGGGTATCGCCGGCTGGCAGGCGCGCCAGGTCGTCGAGGTGGCCAAGACGGTGTTTCCCGACAGCGCGCTGACGGCCGGACATGAAATCCGCCTCGGTCTGGTGCCCTCCCTGTCCGATTCCAACCTCATGGAGCCGGTCAAGATCGCGATCTATGACCCGGCCAAGCAGCATCGCGTCACCGTGCAGCGCACCGCCTCGGGCGAGTATGTGGCCCGCACCACGACCACCGAGCGCTCGGGCGCATCCCCGGCCGAAACCGAGCTCGGCCAACGCGCCAGCCTCTACATCAGCCTCTATCAGACGGCTCTGATGCAGGGCGTGCCGCACGAAACGGTCATGCAGATCCTGCGCATCCACGCCTACGAGACGGATTTCCGTCGTCGCACGCGGGCGGGCGATTCCCTCGAGCTGTTCTTCGATCTCAAGGACGACGAGAAGGGCGCCGACAGCCCGCCGGGCGAGCTGCTCTACACGGCCATCAGCACGGAAGGCGAGACGCGGCGCTATTATCGGTTCCGCACCCCCGACGGCGTCGTCGACTACTACGACGAGCAGGGCCAGAACGCGCGCAAGTTCCTCCTGCGCAAGCCGGTCGTTGGCGATATCGCGCGACTGACCTCGGGCTACGGCGTGCGCATGCACCCCCTGCTCGGCCAGCGACGGATGCATACCGGCATCGACTGGGCCGCCCCCCACGGCACACCGATCATGGCGGCCGGCGCCGGCATTATCGAAGAGTCCGGCCGCAAGTCCGGCTACGGCAATTACATCCGCATACGTCACGCGAACGGCTACAAGACCACCTACGCCCACATGCAGCGGATCGCCCGGGGCATGGACATCGGGACGCGCGTCCGCCAGCGCCAGATCATCGGCTACGTCGGCTCGACGGGCCTGTCCTCCGGCGCACATCTGCACTTCGAGATCCTGGTCAACAACAGCTTCGTTGACCCCCTGCGCATCCACGTGCCGAAGGAGCGCAAGCTCGCCGGCAAGGCCCTCGCCGATTTCCAGCGGGAGCGCGCGCGCATCGACGAGCTGATGCGCCGCACGCCAGACTACACGCGCGTCACGCAGGCGAGCGCCACCCGCTAGCCGCGAGCTGGGCACGCCCGTGCCGAACCGGCTGCCGCGAGCCGCTGACGGCATGCATCGCCGAAAACGATCATAATGGCAGGGGCGCTCGCCTCAGGCCTCGTGGCGGATCAGGCGCGATACAGCATCCCGCCAGGCCGCATAGCGTCGCGCGCGCTCGTCCCCGGCCATGGTCGGCGTGAACCGCCGCTCCGCGCGCCACGCCGCGAGATAGGCGTCGATGTCCGGCCAGACACCCGCCGCGCGCCCGGCGAGCCAGGCGGCTCCGAGGGCCGTCGTTTCGAGCACGGCCGGTCGCTCGACCGGGGCCGCCAGCATGTCCGCCAGAAACTGCATGGTCCAGTTGCTGGCAACCATGCCGCCATCGACGCGCAGGACGGTCTCGGCCGCGCCGAGCCCCGGCCAATCCTGATGCATCGCCTCGATCAGGTCGCGCGTCTGATAGGCGACGGACTCGAGCGTCGCACGCGCCAGCTCTGCGCGTCCCGCCCCCCGTGTCAGCCCGAACAGAGCCCCACGCACGTCCGGCTCCCAGTATGGCGCCCCCAGGCCGACGAATGCGGGCACCAGAACCACTTCGGAGTGTGGATCGGCGGCAGCGGCCAGCCCTTCCGTCTCCGCCGCGCTGGCAATGATGCCGAGGCCATCGCGCAGCCACTGCACGGCCGCGCCAGCCACGAAGATCGCCCCCTCCAGCGCGTAGGTCCGCCGGCCGCCGAGCTGATAGGCCACGGTGGTGAGGAGCCGGTTCTGCGAACGGACGAGCTCGGCTCCCGTGTTGAGGATGGCAAAGCAGCCGGTTCCATAGGTCGATTTCATCATGCCCGGCTTGAAGCAGGCCTGACCGATGGCCGCCGCCTGCTGATCGCCGGCAATGCCGCGTACGGCAATGGCCTCCCCGAGAAGGCTCGCGTCCGTGACGCCGAAATCACCGGAGGAATCCCTGACCTGCGGCAACAGGCTGCGGGGCACGCGAAACATCTCGAGCAGGTGGTCGTCCCAGTCCCCACGCGCAATATCGTAGAGCAGTGTGCGCGAGGCATTGGTGGCGTCCGTGGCGTGAACCTTGCCGCCGGTCAGGCGCCAGAGCAGGAACGTGTCGACCGTGCCGAACGCAAGCTCGCCGCGCTCGGCCGCCGCTCGCGCGCCCGCCACGTTGTCCAGCAACCAGGCGATCTTGGTGGCGGAGAAATAGGGATCGAGCAGCAATCCCGTCCGCGCCGTGACCTCGGCCTCGTGGCCGCCATCCTTGAGCGTGCGGCAGGCGTCGCTGGTGCGCCGGTCCTGCCAGACGATGGCCCGGTGGATGGGGCGACCCGTCGAGCGTTCCCAGACGAGCGTCGTCTCGCGCTGGTTGGTGATGCCGATCGCGGCGATCCGCCGACCGTCCCGCTGGGCGTCCGCGATCACCTCACGGCACGTCGCGAGCGTCGTCTCCCACAGATCCTCCGGGTCGTGCTCGACCTCGCCCGGCCGCGGGAAATGCTGCGGGAACTCCCGCTGCGCCACGGCCACGACCTTCTGCCCGGCATCGAGCAGGAGCGCCCGGCTCGAGGTCGTGCCCTGGTCAATGGCCAGGATGAGATCGGTCACGCAGTCCTCCCTGCCACAGCGAATGGATCAGGCCTTGCGCCCTTCGAGTTGTGCGAGCACCTGCTTCAGTTTCAGCAATTTGCGGTCGCGCTCGGCGAACAGCTCCGCCGGGGATCTGCCGCCGTAGTCGTAGAAGCCGGCGCCGGCCATCACGCCCGTGCGCCCCGCTGCGACCAGGCGATCGAGCGTCGGGCTCTGCCGGCGCGGCTCCGGTGGCTTGTAGGGCCGATGCGCCAGCGAGCGGCGCGCCATGTCGAGGCCGGTGTAGTCCATCTTCATGACGTGCCCCAGCGTCGCGAGGCGCGTGGCGAGCCCATGTATGATCGATCTGTCGATGTCCTCGGCGGTGACCAGCCCCTCGTCGAGAAGATGGTAGACCTCGAGCCCGATGGCCGCCTGCAGGCGGTTGGCGATATAGCCGGCGAGAAAAGATTTGAAGACGACGGGCACCTTGCCGAGCCCTTCGTAGAAGGCGGAAACGCCCGCCACGATCTCCGGCCGCGTTCTCGGCCCCGGCGCGATATCGACGAGATCGAGGATGTAGGGCGGCGTGTACCAGTGCGCGATCAGCACACGCTCCTGGCGGCTATCCGGCACCAGGGGAAAGACGTCGAGATGCGACGTGTTCGAGGCGATCACAGCATCGGGCCGGGCGCAACGGTCGAGGCGCGCGAACACCTCCCGCTTGATGTCCGGGTCCTCGAAAACCGCCTCGACGACAAGGTCGGCGGCGGCGGCGGCCTCCGCCAGATCCGGAGTGCAGACGATGCGCGCCACCGCCGCATCGCGCTCGGCCGCCGTCACGGCGCCGGCATCGACAAGCGTCGCCAGCGCCGCCTCAACGAGCGCGGGCGCCTTGGCCAGCGCAGCGGCGTCGACGTCCTGCAGGCGGACGTTGCAACCGCCCAGCGCGTGCACCAGCGCGAGGGCGTGTCCCATGGTTCCAGCGCCGATGACGGCGACATCGGTGAATTTCGTCATGCAGGTGGGCTCCATGGCTCGGGGGCGCGGACGAGAGGATCGGTAACGACATCGACGACGACCGGCCCGCCATGACTCAGCGCCCGGCGCAGCGCCGGCGCGATCTCGTCCGGGCTCTCGACGCGAATGCCTTCGACGCCGAAGGCGCGCGCGACGGCGGCAAAATCGGTTGGCCCGAACGTGATGGTCTCATCGGCGTTGCCGCCGCTCGGCTCGTAGAGCTTGCGGACCTTGACGATGCCCTGCGCGAAGGCCGAGTTGTTGTTGACGACGGTTACGACGGCGAGCCCACGCCGGCGCGCGGTCTCGAGCTCACTCAGGTGATAGTAGAAACCGCCATCGCCCGTGAAACAGACAACCGGGCGATCGCCCGCACCGCATTTGGCGCCGAGCGAAGCCGGGAACGCCCAGCCGAGCGAGCCGGCCGCCCTCAGATAGGTCTGCGTCGCATGGGGCAGATCGATCAGCGTACCCGTCCAGATGCCGGAATAGCCCGTATCAGAGACCAGCACGCCATCCTCGGGCAGCGCCTGGGTGATCTCGTGGCAGAGCCGCTCGACGCGGATCGCGCGCGCGCCCGAGCGCAGGTGAGGCTCCATCTCGGCGCGCCAGCGTCTGACCTGACCGGCGGCGGCCTCGGACCAGTCTGTGCCGCCACGCCGCCCGTCAATCGCCTCGACCAGAGCCTCGACCGCGCGTCGGGGATCGCCGAGAACGCCGATGACGCCAGCATAGTTGCGGCCGATCTCGGCGCCGTCGATGTCGATCTGCACGATCGGCGTACCCGGACGGGGCACGGTCCAGTTGTTGGTCACCTGATCGCCGGTGTGGCAGCCGACGTAGACCACGAGATCCGCCTCATGCACGATCCGGTTCGCCGGCGGCGCGGAATAGGTGCCGACGACGCCGACATAGAGCGGGTGCGTGGTGGGAACGATGCCACGGCCGCCGAGCGAGCTCGCGATAGGGATGGCGCAGCGCTCGGCCAGCGCCCGGACCGCGGCCTGAGCGCCCGACTGCATCCCGCCCGTGCCGACGACGATGACCGGGCGCCGGGACAAGGCGAGCGCACGGGCCGCAGCCTCGATCTCACGCGGATCGGGCGCGGGGCGAGCGCGAGCGGGATCGCCGAGCGACGCCACCGGGAGCTCCGGCGCAGACAGCACGGCATCCTCGATAAGCTCGCCGAGAAGACCGTTGATGTCGAGATGGGCCGGCCGGGGCGTTCCGGTCGTCGCCTCACGGAGCGCCTGGGCGAAGAGGATCGGCAGCTCGTCCCCGACCTCGACCTCGGCATGGAATTTCGTCACCGGAGCGAACAGCGGAGCGTGATCCAGCTCCTGATATGCGTTGCGGTGGCGGTAGAGGGGCGGCTTGCGTCCCGTCAGCGCTACGACGGGCGAGCGGTGCAGATAGGCGTCCTGCAAGGCTGCCGCGAGGTTCGCCGCACCGACCGACTGCGCCATGCAGACAGCGGCGCGCCCGCTGATCCGGGCGTAGCCGTCGGCCATGTAGGCGACGGACTTCTCCGAGTGGGCGAGCACGCGCGCAACCCCCACCTGCTCCAGCTCCAGGAGTGTCTTGCGCAAGACCGCATCGATGAAAAAGACGTGCCCGATGCCGACCGCCTTGATGGCCTCGGCCAAATAGCGCGCACCCGTTATCGCATTGCCTGCGTGTCCCAAGTTCCAGCCCCCGATCCAGCCGGCCAACTCCACCGCATTACGAGCGGCATAAAGACATCTCAACGCGTTACGCTTTGACGGGTCAAGTCGCAAACGCTAACGTGCCGCCTTCGTAGAAGGATAGCCGGATGACGCCCGAGGGGCTGAACGACCGGTTCTCGTGAGGGAGGAAATGATGACATTCTCGCGTCGCCGCGGGCTCGCGGCAGGCTTGGTGCTGGGCGCCGCTGCGCTGTTCTCGTCCATCTCACCGCAGGCTGCCCGTGCGGCCTACCCCGAAAAGCCCGTGACGGTCATCGTTGCCTGGGGCGCAGGTGGCGCCACCGACCTCGTGACACGTGCCCTGCAGGCGACCCTCGCCAAGAAGCTCGGCACCGACATCGTCATCAAGAACGTTCCCGGCGCCGCCGGCACGATCGGTACGGCAGAGGTGGCCAAGTCAAAGCCCGACGGCTACACGATCCTGATCACGCCCGCCGGCCCGCTGACGACGCAGCCGCACCGCAACAAGCTGCCCTATGACCTGCCGTCGTTCGCAGGCGTCGGACGCATCGCCGTCACGCCGATGCTGATGATGGTCACCAAGAAGTCGAAGTTCAAAACGCTGGCGGACATCATCAAGGAAGCGAAAGCCAACCCGGGCAAGGTCAAGTTCTCCTCGACCGGCGCCGGCACGCTGCCGCACATCTCCATCGTCGCGCTCAACGACATGGCCAAGATCGACACCAAGCACGTTCCCTTCAAGGGATCGGCTGACGTGATGAAGGCCCTGCTCGGCGGCGTCGTCGATGTCTTCTCCGATCAGGCTCAGCTCGTGCCCAAGTATGATCTGCACGCTGTCGCCTGCTGGTCCGCCAAGCGCCTGCCGGAGTATCCGAGCGTTCCGACCATGAAGGAGCTCGGCTACGAC
>JAGRKR010000422.1 GCA_020442225.1 Hyphomicrobiaceae bacterium
CGGAGAGCTCAACGTCAAGGATCTCACGCGCATTCTCGGCCAGAGCCAGCCGCGCATCAGCCGCCACCTGCGGCTGCTCAATGAGGCCGGGCTGATCGAACGCTTCCGCGAGGGGACCTGGGTCTATTTCCGCCTCGCGGACGGGGGGGCGGCGGATGGTGTGCGGCGCCTGCTGACGGATCACGTCTCGGCCGGTGATCCCGAGCGGGTGCGCGACCGCGAGCGGGCCGAAGCCGTGAAGCGCGAGCGAGCGGACAAGGCGCAGGCCTATTTCCGCACGCACGCCGCGGAGTGGGATCGCATTCGGGCCATGCACGTCTCCGAGGCTGCCGTGGAAACGGCCATGCGCGAGGCGTTGGGGGATGGCCCGTTCGAGCTGCTGGTCGATCTCGGCACCGGCACGGGACGCGTGCTTGAGCTCTTTGCGGATCGCGTGCGCCGTGGTGTCGGTCTCGACATCAATCAGGCGATGCTGGCGTACGCGCGCGATCGTCTCGAGCACGCTGGCCACGCGCACTGCCAGGTGCGCCAGGGGGATCTCTACAACCTGCCGCTGGCGGACGGCTGCGCCGGCGCCGTCGTGATCCATCAGGTGCTGCACTTCCTGGACGACCCCGGGCGCGCCGTGGCGGAGGCCTGCCGCCTTCTGGCGCCAGCCGGGCGGCTGCTGATCGTCGATTTCGCCCGCCATCAGCTCGAGTTTCTGCGCGAGGAGTTTGCCCACCAGCGGCTTGGTTTCGCGGAGCAGCAGGTGAACGATTGGCTGCGGCAGGCGGGCCTGACGACGCTGGGGGTCCGGCACTTGTCGCCGCCGGGGGAAGACGCACAGGAGCGGCTGACGGTGTCGATCTGGCTGGCGTCCCGGCCCGAGCAGCCGGGAGCCCGCAATCAGGCCAAGAGGCATTTGGAAATGGGAGCCACATGATGGCAACGTTGGACAGCGGCGCGCAGCCGATCCGGGTGTCGTTCGAGTTCTTTCCGCCGAAGTCGGCGAAGATGGAGGAGTCGCTCTGGCAGGCCATTCGCCGCCTGGAGCCTCTTGCTCCGCAGTTCGTGTCGGTGACCTACGGGGCCGGCGGCTCGACGCGTGAGCGCACGCACGCGACCGTTTCGCGGATTCTCAAGGAGACGCGGCTGGTGCCGGCAGCGCACCTGACGTGTGTGCAGGCGACGCGGGCGGAGGTGGACGAGGTCATCCACGCCTATCACCAGATCGGCGTTCGTCACATCGTGGCGCTCAGGGGCGATCCGCCGGCCGGACCCGGCGCGCGCTACGAGCCGCACCCCGGAGGCTATCGCAATGCCGCCGAGCTGGTGGCCGGCATCAAGCGCATCGCCGATTTCGAGGTGACGGTCGGCTGCTATCCCGAGAAGCATCCGGAGAGCCCGACGCTTGGCTCCGATATCGACAATCTCAAAGCCAAGTTCGACGCCGGGGCCGATCGCGCGGTCACGCAGTTCTTCTTCGACAACGCCCACTTCTATCGCTTCATGGACAAGGCGCGGGCCCGCGGCGTCACCGCGCCGATCACGCCGGGCATCGTGCCGATCCACAACTTTGCGCAGGTCGCGAGCTTCGCGCAGCGTTGCGGCGCCACCATGCCGGAGGGAGTGAAGAAGCGCTTCGAGGGTCTCGACAGCGACCCGGAGACGACGCGGCTGGTGGCGGCGACGATTGCCGCGGAGCAGGTCATGGACCTCGTCGACCATGGCGTGCGCGAGTTCCACTTCTACACGCTCAACCGGGCCGATCTCGTCTACGCCATCTGCCATCTTCTCGGGTTGCGGCCGGTGCCGGCGCCGGACGCGCAGGCGGCGGCCTGACGGCAGAGCGACGCGCAGGACCACCACATCGATGAGCGGGCCGGGTGTTCCGGCTGCGCTGCGAAGGAGCTGATCAGCATGACGAAACGTCCCCGCACCGAGGCACTGGTCGCCGCGGCTCGCGCCCGCATCCTGGTGCTGGACGGCGCCATGGGCACGATGATCCAGCGCTGCAAGCTGGATGAGGCGGATTTCCGCGGCGAGCGGTTCAAGGACTGGTCGCACGACCTCAAGGGCAACAACGACCTGCTCGTGCTGACGCAGCCGGACGTCATCCGCGACATCCATGCCGAGTATCTCGAGGCCGGCAGCGACATCGTCTGCACGAATACCTTCAACGCCCAGCGCATCTCGCTCGCCGACTACGGCATGGAACAGCTCGCCTTCGAGATGAACGTCGCGGCGGCGCGGCTGGCGCGAGAGGCGGCGGACGACGCGGCCGCCAGGACGCCCGCGAAGCCCCGCTTTGTCGCCGGCGCCATCGGTCCGACCAATCGCACCGCGTCGATCTCGCCCGACGTGAACAATCCCGGTTTCCGCAACGTCTCGTTCGACGAGTTGCGGGAGGCGTACAGGGAGCAGGCCCGCGCCCTCATCGAGGCGGGCGCCGATATCATGCTGATCGAGACCGTGTTCGACACCCTCAATGCCAAGGCTGCCGGCGTCGGCGTGCTCGAGGCCTTCGACGAGACCGGTGTCGAGCTGCCGATCATCGTCTCCGGGACCATCACGGACCTGTCCGGGCGGAATCTCTCCGGGCAGACGCCCGAGGCGTTCTGGTACTCGATGCGGCACCTCAAGCCGTTCGCCATCGGCTTGAATTGCGCTTTCGGCGCCGAGCACCTGCGGCCGGCCGTGGCGGAGATTGCCGCCGTCGCCGATACTCTCGTCTCGGCCTATCCCAACGCTGGCCTGCCGAACGAGCTTGGCGAGTACGACCAGACGCCGCACGAGATGTCCTGTCTGATCGAGGACTGGGCGAAGGAAGGCCTCGTCAACATCGTCGGCGGCTGTTGCGGCTCGACGCCGGATCACATCCGCCACATCGCCGAGCACGTGGCGCGCTTTAAGCCCCGCGTCGTGCCCGAGGTGCCCCGGCGGATGCGGCTCTCCGGCCTCGAGCCCTTCGTGCACGGCTGAGACGCCGTCGCCCCCCAAGCTGAACGAGAAAGTCGGAACCAGTCATGAGCAAGACCGCCGCCCAGCAATTCATCAACATCGGTGAGCGCACCAACGTCACCGGCTCGGCCAAGTTCCGCAAGCTGGTCGCGGAGGGCGACTACGCGGCGTGCCTTGCCATTGCGCGCGAGCAGGTCGAGAACGGAGCGTCAATCCTCGACGTCAACATGGACGAGGGACTGCTCGACGGCGTCGCCGCAATGACCACGTTCCTCAATCTCATCGCCAGCGAGCCCGATATCGCCCGCGTGCCCGTGATGATCGACAGCTCCAAGTGGGAGATCATCGAGGCCGGCCTCAAGTGCGTGCAGGGCAAGGCGATCGTCAACTCCATCTCACTGAAGGAGGGCGAGGGGCCGTTTCTGGAGCAGGCGCGCAAGGTGCTGCGCTACGGCGCGGCCGTGGTGGTCATGGCCTTCGACGAAACGGGGCAGGCGGACACCGCCAACCGCAAGGT
>JAGRKR010000423.1 GCA_020442225.1 Hyphomicrobiaceae bacterium
GACGAGATCCGCAAGCAGTACGTGCTGACTGCACGCTCGAAAGGTCTCGCTGAGCGCCAGGTGCTCTACGGGCACGTTTTCCGCAACGCCATGCTGCTGATCATCGCCGGGTTCCCCGGAGCCTTCATCTCGTCCTTCTTCACGGGCGCGCTGCTGATCGAGACGATATTTTCGCTCGACGGGCTCGGGCTTCTCAGCTTCGACTCCATCATCAACCGCGATTATCCAGTGGTCTTTGCCAATCTCTACATCTTCTCGCTGCTGGGACTCGTCGTGAATCTGGTGTCGGACTTCGTCTACACGCTCGTCGATCCGCGCATCGACTTCGAGTCCAGGGAGGTCTAGGCCATGGATTCCCGGGCGCGGCGCCGGCTGCGGCGCGAGCAGGAAAGACGCGGCAAGTCCGGCCAGCGCGGCGTTGCCAGCGCCGCTCGAGACGGCACGGCGGCGCGCACCGGCGTTCCCGCGAGCACTTCGGGTGTCGAGCCGGCCTCGACGACGGCCCTGCATGAGCCCGCCGGTCCGACGCGGAAACGGCGCCTCGGCTGGCTCAGGCGCAAGCTTTCAACTCCCATCAACCGGCGCCGCTGGGAGAACTTCAAGGGCAACCGCCGCGGTCACCGCAGCTTCTGGATCTTCCTGGCGCTTCTGGTGTTCAGCCTGTGCGCCGAGTTCGTCGCCAACGACCGACCATTGCTGGTGTCGTACAAGGGCTCGATTCTGTTCCCGGTCTTCGCGGATTATCCCGAGTCGCAGTTCGCTGGTGGCTTTCTGCCCCGCACCGATTTCCGTGACGGAACCATCCAGAAGGAAATCCGCGCCAATGGCTGGATGCTGTGGGCGCCCATTCGCTACTCGTATCGCACGATCAACTTCGAGACGCCGCGGCCCGCCCCGGCCCCGCCCTCATGGATGATGACTAGGGAAGAGCGCTGCTCGGCCTATCCCATGAAGGCTGCCGACCCCAATTGCACGGTCTGGAACTGGAACTGGCTCGGCACCGACGACCAGTCGCGCGACGTCGTCGCCCGTATCATCTACGGCTTCCGGCTGTCCGTGCTGTTCGGGCTCATTCTGACCGTGCTTTCCTCGGCCATCGGCATCACGGCCGGTGCCGTCCAAGGCTATTTCGGCGGCTGGGTGGATCTGTCCTTCCAGCGGTTCCTGGAGATCTGGTCGTCCATCCCCTCGCTCTACGTGCTGATCATCATCTCGTCGGTCCTCGTTCCGGGGTTCTGGACGCTGCTCTTCGTGCTTCTGGCCTTCCAGTGGGTCTATCTCGTCGGCGTGGTCCGGGCGGAGTTCCTGCGCGGCCGCAATTTCGAGTACATCACGGCTGCGCGCGCGCTCGGCCTGTCGAACGCCAAGATCATGTTCAAGCACCTGCTGCCCAATGCCATGGTGGCGACGTTGACCTTCCTGCCGTTCAAGCTGTCCGGCTCGATCACGGCGTTGACCGCTCTCGACTTCCTGGGGCTCGGGCTGCCGCCGGATTCCGCCTCGCTTGGGGAATTGCTGGCGCAGGGCAAGAACAACCTGACCGCACCATGGCTCGGCCTCACCTCGTTCTTCGTGATCGCGATCATGCTGAGCCTGCTCATCTTCATCGGCGAGGCCGTGCGCGATGCGCTCGACCCGCGCAAGACGTTCCGGTGAGGCCCAGATGAGCGACACATCCACCACTCTCGTCGACGTCAGGAACCTGTCGGTCGATTTCCGTTCCGGCAAGGCGACGAGCCATGCCGTGAAAGGCGTCTCCTTCACCATCGGCAAGGGCGAGACAGTGGCGCTCGTCGGCGAGTCGGGCTCTGGCAAGACCGTCTCGGCGCTGTCCATCCTGCGTCTTCTGCCCTATCCGGCGGCGTCGCATCCGACCGGCGAGGTGATGTTCGAGGGGCGTGATCTGCTGAAGGCGCCGGAGCAGGAGCTGCAACAGATCCGCGGCGATCGCATCTCCATCATCTTCCAGGAGCCGATGACCTC
>JAGRKR010000424.1 GCA_020442225.1 Hyphomicrobiaceae bacterium
GCTTGGCGCGGATGCGCTTTGTCATGTGAGCGAAGTCCTATAGTGATGATACGTCGGATCAATCAAGCGCGTCTTCCTCTGCCCTTCCCCCGGGGGGAAACGACCGACAGGCCGCCCGGAACTCCCGGACAGCCGCAGGCGCGCAACGAAAACGCGGGCCGAAATCCGGCCCGCGGCGCGCATTATACGAATTCGCCGGGCGGCGTCAACGCACACAGACACGGCCCCGTCCGGGCTATTTCTTCACGGCGGCCGGCGTCGCCGGCTTCGGCTGGGGGGTGCCCGGCTTGACCTGCTTGAGCGGCCCCTTGAGCACGTAGGGCTGGATCTTGTCGAGAATAACCTTGATCTCGGCCTGCGTGCACTTGCGGCCGCGATGGCTCTGGAAGGTCTTCTTCTTGACCGACTTCGTCTTGCCGTCGCCCTGCTCGACGAACTCGAGCTTGTTCAAGGCCAGATTGACCGTGTAGGCGTGCAGGATGGCGATGTAGAGGAGCTGTTGGTCAGACCACTTCTTCTTGAGCTCCTCGGTCTTCATCAACGTGCGCTGGTTCAGCGTCGCCTCGTCGAACAGACTGCAGGACTCCGCTGCAGCCGTCAGCCGCGCCACCCGGATGACCTCACGCGCGGTCGCGATCGGCACCACGATCTGGGCCTTCTTGCTCTTGTCCGTGATGATCGTCTTGCGATCGGGACCCGTGTAGCGCGTGGGATGCTGATCCCAGGCCATTTCCATGATGATCCGAATGGAACGGTCGTCCAGATCCTTGGCAACCGCACCCCCCGCCGCCACCAACAGCATCAGCACGAGAACACCCGCCCTCGGCCAGTTGCAGCATGCTCTTATCATTATGTCAGCCCCTATCACTGCCGGTCCTGTCCCACCGACCTGCCCGCGCCATGGCAAACGCCAAATCGCGGCAACACTAAGGCGCTTGCGGCCTCTTCCGCCGCCCCTCGGCCAGTGCCGCGACGATTCCCCGCAAGGACCGGACTTCCTGCTCTGTAGCACCAAATCTTGACAGCAATGTTCTCAAATTGCGCACCATCGACGGCCGTTTGTCGGGCGGGAAGAGGTAGCCCGCGGCGTCGAGCTCGCGCTCGAGGTGCTCGAACAGTCCGAGCAACTCCTCCTTGGTCGCCGGGCGCTGTGCACGCAGATTGAGGCCCGGTTGTGCGGCCGGGTCCGTCGCCGTGCCACGCCCGAGTGCATTGGCGCCCGCCTCCTTGTACCACTCGTAGCCGACCAGCAGTACGGCCTGCGCCAGATTGAGCGAGGCGAAGGCGGGATTGACCGGTGCGATCACCAGCGCATCCGCCAGCGCGATGTCGTCGTTGTCGAGGCCGGAGCGCTCGGGGCCGAACAGCACGCCGACCCGCTCGCCCGCCGCGGCCCGGCGCACCAGCTCGTGCGCGGCCTCCTGTGGCGACAGCACCGGCTTCGTCAGGTCGCGCGGGCGCGCCGTCGTGGCGCAGATCCAGTTGAGGTCGCCCACCGCCGCCGGCGTGTCGGCGAAAGCCGCCGCCTCGTCGATGATGACGTGGGCCCCCGAGGCGGCCGCCTCGGCCTTGGCGTTCGGCCAGCCGTCGCGCGGGGTCACGAGCCGCAGCTCGTCGAGCCCGAAATTGGCCATGGCGCGGGCGACCATGCCGATGTTCTCCGCCATCTGCGGCTTGACCAGTACGACGGCGGGCGGCTCGGCGGTGGTCTCCGGCCGCGCCCCGAGCTTGCCGTCCCGGTCCTGCTTGTGCCGCAGCCGCCGGATCACGCGGCGCGCCAGATACCAGATCTCCCGGCCTTCCCAGCTCTCGGCGAGCTCCGCCAGCGACGCCGCCTCGAGCGGCTGTCCGCCCGCCCCGCCCGTCACCACGAGAGGGCTTTCCCGGAAGGTGATCTCGGAAAACTGCCGGCAGTAGTCGTCCAGGCGCCGCAGTCCGGCGTTAAGCCGGGCCAGCCGGCACTCGCTGCAGAACGCCCCCGCCACCCTGCAGCTCTGCTCCGCGCAATACCTGAGGCTCGCGTCGAGCGCCGCCCGCTCCATACCACCGGCCGCCATGGCCAGCGCGTCGCTGAGGCCCGCCTCGTAGCACTTGAGCACGACCTCGGCGACGCTCGCGCCGGTGCCTGTCACCGTCGGTTGGCCGCCGTTAACTTCGGGGCTCACTTCCACCCACATTTTTCTGTCCTCGGGGCGTTTGCCCTTACCGGGAGGCTTGGCTCAGAGCCATTCCCGCGCTATCACGCCCCGAACAGGTCGACGGCGACGCGCGGGCACGGCCTCGCTTCCCACCCTCTCCGCGCACGGGATGACGTCACATGAAGAAGATCAAGGTAGCCGGCACCGTTGTCGAGATGGACGGTGACGAGATGACTCGCATCATCTGGCAGCTCATCAAGGACAAGCTGATCCATCCTTACCTCGACATCAATCTCGAATACTACGATCTCGGCATCGAGGCCCGCGACAAGACGAACGACCAGATCACCGTCGATGCCGCCAACGCCACGAAGAAGCACGGCGTCGCCGTCAAGTGCGCCACCATCACC
>JAGRKR010000425.1 GCA_020442225.1 Hyphomicrobiaceae bacterium
CGACCACTTCGCCAGACCCGGCGATGCCCTCGCCGACGCCGCCGTGCGCCGGAATTTCCAGGGCTACACCACGGATACCTGCGAGACCCTCGTCGGCTTGGGCGCTTCCGCTATCGGCAAGCTGCCGCAAGGCTTCGTCCAGAACGCCGTGGCGACCGGCGAGTACAAGCGGGCCATTCGCGAAACCGGCTTCGCGACCGCCAAAGGCATCGAGCTGTCGATGGATGACCGCGTGCGCGGGTTCGTCATCGAGCAGCTCATGTGCAGCCTCGAGTACTCACGAACGGCCCTCGAGTCGGCTTTCGGGCCGGCGGCCGCCGAGGTCTCGACACAGGCCGAGGCCCTTCTGCACAACGACGAGGATGCCCTGCTCGAGCCAACCTCGACCGGCTTTCGCGTCACCGAGCGCGGCCGGCCGTTCATCCGCACCATCGCGTCCCGCTTCGACGCCTATCTCGGCAGAAGCGCGGCGCGCCACTCGACCGGCGTCTGACCGGCGCGCCGGCTCCGGTCCGCCCGTCACCCGATCGACGAAGTCCCTTGCCAGCCTCGGCTTCGCCAGGTCAGATGCTGCCGTCCCTCGTGATGGGCGCGCCACGCGCCGCCATCGCGGGCCATCACAGCGCAGCCCAACCGGAGATCCACCATGACGCTCGACGCCAGGACGGTCGACACGCTTTCCGCCGTCTCGACGGCCACGCTCACCACAATTCTGCTGAAGAAGGGACTGCGCAATGTCTGGATGCGCGGGCCGATGCCGCTCGTCGAGGGGCTGCCGCGACTGGTCGGCCGGGCCTTCACGCTCCGGTTCGTGCCCGCCCGCGAGGATCTGGCGACGCCAGAGTCCTGGTCATCGCCGAAGTCGACCCGGGCCGCCATCGAGGCGATGCCGGATGGCTGCATCACGGTCGTCGACGCCATGGGCATTACGGATGCCGGAATCTTCGGTGACATCCTGTGCGCGCGCATGCACAAGCGGGGCGTCGCCGCTCTCGTGACCGATGGTGTCGTGCGTGACGGGGCCGGCGTGCTCGGAACCGGCCTGCCGGTCTGGTGCGCGGGCGTGGCTGCCCCCCCCTCCGTCGCGGCCCTCACCTTCGTCAATTGGCAGGAGCCGATCGGCTGCGGCGGCGTGGCCGTGTTCCCCGACGACGTGATCGTCGTCGATCAGGACGGGGCCGTGGTCATTCCGGCGGCGCTGCTCGACGACGTCGTGGCGCTCTCTCCCGAGCAAGAGCAGCTCGAGGCCTGGATCATGGGAGAGGTCGAGAAGGGCGCGGCACTGCCCGGCCTCTATCCGCCGAACGCCGAGAACAAGGCGCGCTACGAGGCCTCGAAGAAGAAGTCCTGAGCCAGAACCGAGCATCCGGCATCAGTCATGCCGAGCCGGTCCGGTCGCGCCATGCGGACCGGGCCGGTTTGGCGCTCAGCCACTCTTCTTCACCTGGCTCTCGCGGTAGGCGATATAGAAGCCGCTCGTGAAGACGATGACGGCGCCGATCCAGGTCATGGTGTCGAGGCTTTCAGCGAAGAACACATAGCCGAGGATCGCCACCCAGATCAGCTTGAGGAAATCCAGCGGCATGAGCGCCGTCGCCTCCGCCAGGCGAAGCGCCTCGGCGACCGCAAGCTGGCCGAAGGTGCCGCTCACGCCGATCACCATGAGCCAGATCCAACCGTCGAGCGAGGGCGACTGCCAGACGAGGATCGCCGGGACAAGCGCCAGCGCGCTGAGCAACAGGTTGGCGTATCCCGTGATCGTCATGCTGGATTCGGTCCGCCCCATCACCTTGATGAGGATCAGCGTCACACCCCAGAGCGAGGCGGAAAAGAGCGTCAGGAGCGAGCCGGTGTCGATCTCAAGCAGCCCCGGCCGCAGAATGACGAGCGTGCCCAGGAACCCGCAGCCGATCGCCGTCCAGCGCCTGAGCCGAAATCGCTCGCCGAGGAAGTAGACGCTGAGCACCGCCGTGAAGAGCGGCGCTGTGAAGCCGAGCGCCGTCACGCGCGCCACCGGCGTCATCGAAAGCGCCGTGAAGTAGGCGAACATCGACGTCACGTTGAGCACCGCGCGCAGGGCGTGCAGATGGAACTTCTTGGTGCGCAGGAAGCCGAAGCCGTTCCAGAAGACGACCGGCAGGAAAACGATCAAACCGAAGAAATTGCGGAAGAACGCCACCTCGATCGGCGGCAGCTCCTTCGTGACATGGCGGATCGCGGCGTTCATGCCGGCGAAGGCAAACGTCGAGAAGATCATCAGCAGGATGGCTTGGGCCGTCGGCGACAGAAGTTGCCAGCGCTTCGTGGCACTGGTCGGGTCCGACGGAGGCGTGGCATCGTTCATCGGGGCGTCACAGTGCCCGGCGCCTCATCGCGATGCAAGACTTCTCCGCTCCCGTCTCCGACAAGTCCGCAACGGATCGTCTCGATGCGCGAGCGACCGAGCCGCTCCGGGCTCAACTGCGGCACTAGAACGGCACGCGCGCCTTTGCCGACAGGCGCCATCATCTCCTTGCGCGCCTCGACCAGAATGAGACCGGAGAAGGCCGGCCAGAGCCGGCGTCCCGCGCGCTCCCAGGCGGGCGCCGGGCCGAGCATGAGGGCGAGTTGCATGGGCGGCACGTGCAGCGAGGTAGAGGTGGCGACGACCGTGAAGAGCGCCTCGTCGAGCAGGCGAAGGAGCTGAGCCCGGCTGTAGGGCCGGCCATGGCCGAAGGGCGTCGAGTCCAGCCGCGCCCAGATGCTGCGGCGATTGGGGACGATGAAAAGAATGCGCCCCTCCGGCGCCAGGACGCGCCAGATCTCGCGCAATGTGGGACGGACGCGCTCGGAAAACTCCAGGCTGTGCACGACCAGCAGCCGGTCGACCGAGCCATCGGGCAGTGGCAGCGCATCCTCGTCGACGAGTACCGAACTCAGCGGTCCCTCGCGCGGCCAGCAGATGCCGCCGATGTGCCCGGGCATCAGGGCGCCGAGGCGCGCCGCCTCGTTGCGGAACGCGCCGAGATAGGGCGTGGCGTAGCCGAGCCCGAACGTGTTGAGCCCGGCAACGGAGCCCCAATGCTCACGGATACGCCGGGAGACGAGACGCCGGACGAGAGCGCCGAGCGGCCGGGCGTAGAAATCGCGGAGTTCGACGACATCCATCCGAAAGCCGATCGGTCTGTGACGGCGCCTGCTGATCCCGAGGCGATCCCGCGCCGGTCCAACGGAGAGCCTGTGCCGGTTGATTTCGAGCCTACGAATGCTAGTTTGCCGCAAGTCACGAAGGGCTGACAACCCGGCACGCGAGAGGAGACCCCGGCATGGCCGATCTCGAAATCCACCAGTTCCCCTGTCTCAGCGACAACTACGGCGTGCTCATTCACGATGCAGCGGCAGGCGTCACGGCCTCCATCGACACGCCGGATGCAGCCGCCGTGCGCGCCGCCCTGAAGGCCACGGGCTGGCGGCTCACCCACATTCTCAACACGCACCACCATGGCGACCACACCGGCGGCAACCTCGAAATCAAGTCGGAGACCGGCTGCCGGATCGTCGGGCCGCGAGGCGAGAAGGACAAAATTCCGGGCATCGACGACGCGGTCGGCGACGGCGACAGCTTCAAGTTCGGCTCGTTCACGGTGAACGTGCTGGAGACGCCGGGACATACGCGCGGCCACATCAGCTACCATTTCCCCGAGGCGAACGTCGCCTTCGTCGGCGATACGCTGTTTGCGCTCGGCTGCGGCCGGCTTTTCGAGGCAGGCGCCGACGTCATGTGGCGCTCCCTGCAGAAGATCATGGCTCTGCCGCCCGAGACGAAGCTCTACTGCGGGCACGAGTACACGCTCTCCAACGCCAAATTCGCTCTGACCATCGAGCCGGAGAACGATGCCCTGCAACGGCGCGCCGCCGAGATCGAGGCGACCCGTGCCAGAGGCCAGCCGACGCTGCCCACCACCCTCGAGACGGAGCTGGCGACCAACCCCTTCCTGCGGCCTTCGAGTCCAGCCATCCGCAAGCGCCTCGGCATGCCCGACAAGCCGGATTGGCAGGTGTTCGGCGAGATCCGCAGCCGCAAGGACAATGCCTGAAACGGCTCGGCGGCGAGACGCCTCTCGCCGCCGTTGCCTCGCGTTGCCGACGCCTTGAGCTGGTGCGGCCGCCGGCCGGCCCGGCTCAGGGCCGCACGCCGAGCTTCGCCTTGGGGCCGACCGTCGTGCGCATCCGCGGTTCCGCCGCCTCCAGAAATCGGCAGAGATAGCTGCGCGTCTCGCGCGGGTCGATGATCTCTTCGACACCGAACGCCTCTGCCGTGCGGAACGGCGAGGCGAGAGCCCGCAGCTCTGCCTCGAGCTCGGCCTCCCGCGCCTTCGGATCGGCGGCTGCCGCAATCTCGCGCCGGAACGCGGCCTTGACGCCGCCTTCCACGGGGAGCGAGCCGACCTCGGCTGAAGGCCACGCGATCTTGAACTCCAGCCCGCCCTTCTCGGTCATGCCCATGCCGGCCATGCCGTAGCACTTGCG